>NZ_JBSGDD010000081.1:0-33259 GCF_053602195.1 Kitasatospora sp. NPDC004531
GGTGCCCGGGGCGGCGGCCGCGGCGCGGCCGTTCTTGGTGGAGCGGGCGTCCGCGAGGTACATCCGGCGTCAGTTCCAGATGCCGGTGATGTCGGAGGCGCTCGCGGCGTTGCCGGCGTGGGTGCTCAGGCCGGCCAGGTCCTCCAGGGTGCGCAGCACGTTGTAGTGGTTGTAGGTGGTGGCGGTGCTGGAGCCGGGGATGACGTGCTGGCCGTAGACGACCGTCGGGATGCGGTTGCCGGAGAGGCTGTTGTCCTCGTCGAAGGTGACCACCAGCAGGCTGTTGTGGGTCTGCGCCCAGGTGGCGTACGCGCCGAGGTTGTTCTTGATCCAGGTGTCGCCGGTGGAGACCGAGCAGTCGTGCATGTCGTTGCACAGGTTCGGCACCACGAAGGAGACCTTCGGCAGGGTGCTGTAGTCGGTGGGGAACTGGGCGAAGGTGTAGGCGGTGCTGGTCGGCACGTTGGCGAAGCCGAACCACGGGTTGTGCTTCTGCGCGTACTTGCCGCTGGAGTTGGAACAGGTGGTGGAGCCCTGGCTGGGCAGGCCCTCGTTGTAGGAGCCCCAGGTCTTGCCGGCGGCGATCAGCTCGGAGGCCAGGTTGGGCGCGGTGATCGAGCCGACCTTGACGCAGCTGTCGTCCGTGCGGCCCTGGTTGGAGCCGGAGAACAGCATGTAGTAGTTCGGCTCGGACGGGTGGGTCAGGCCGTAGGACTGGGTGAGGTTGGCGCCGCCGGCGACCAGGGTGCCGTTCAGGTACGGGGCGCTGGAGCTGCCGATCACCTGGCTGTAGGCGTGGTTCTCCATCACCACCACGACGACGTGGTCGGGCGCGGGCAGGGCGGCGGCCTGCGCGGTGGAGCCGGTGGCGGCCCACAGGCCGAGCGAGGCGGCGGCGAGCGCGACGGTGCTTCCGATCGCGGTCAGGCGGCGCTTGGTGCGCCGGGTGAGCGGTGCGGCGGTCATGGCGTGGTCCCTTCGGGGCAAGGAACGTGCGGGGCAGGGGTGTTGGAGCGCCGGAAACGCTAGGCCCGGGCGGTGGCCGACGAGCCTTTTGACAGGTTAAGAACAAAAGAACGGTTGGCGGTACCACGCGGCCCCTCTCCCTGCGGCGCGCCTCACACCCGTCCCGATTGACCCGGCTCGGACCGACATGGTGGGATCTTCGCGGCCCGGCGCGCGGCACCGGCAGCGCGGACGGGCCGCGAACGGACAACGAGCGAGCAGGGCACGAGCAACGGGAGGGCCGGGCGTGACAGCCACCCCCCGCGTGGTGCTCGGGCTCGGCCTGCGCCGCGGCGCCCCCGCCGCCGAGCTGCTGCGCACCGCCGACGCCGCGCTCGCCGCCTGCGGCCTCGACCGCTCCGCCGTGGCCCTGGTCGCCACCCTCGACCGCAAGCTCGCCGAGCCCGGACTGCGCGCCGCCGCACGGGAGTTGGGCGTCCCACTGGTGGGCCGTCCGGCCGCCGAGCTGGCCGCCGTCCCGGTCGCCGGCTCCGCCCGGGTGGCCGCCGCGGTCGGCACCCCGAGCGTCGCGGAGGCCGCCGCGCTGGCCGCCGCCGGACCGGGCGGCCGCCTGCTCGCCCCGCGCACCGCCTCGGCGACGGCCACCGCGGCCGTCGCCGCATTCCCCGAGGAGGCCCCCAGGTGAACGCCGAGCCCGATCTGCGCCATCACGGCGACGCCGAAGTCCGCTCCGCCGGCCTGGTCGACCTCGCGGTCAACGTCCGCGCCGGCACCCCGCCGCTGTGGCTGCGGGCCCACCTTGCCGCCACCCTCGACGACCTCGCCGCCTACCCCGACGGCGCCGCCGCCCGTGCCGCCGTCGCCGCCCGGCACCGGCGGCCGGTCGCCGAGGTGCTGCTCACCTCCGGCGCGGCCGAGGCCTTCGTGCTGCTGGCCCGCGTCCTGCGGCCGCGCCGCGCGGTGGTGGTGCACCCGCAGTTCACCGAGCCGGAGGCCGCGCTGCGGGACGCCGGGCACGCCGTCCACCGGGTGCTGCTCACGCCCGAGGAGGGCTTCCGGCTGACCCCGGGGGCCGTCCCCGAGGACGCCGACCTGGTGGTGATCGGCAACCCCACCAACCCCACCTCCGTCCTGCACCCGGCCGGCGAGCTGGCCGAACTCGCCCGCCCGGGGCGGACCCTGGTGGTCGACGAGGCCTTCATGGACACCGACCCCGGCGAGCGCCAGACCCTCGCCGGCGCCCGCGACCTGCCCGGCCGGGTGGTCGTCCTGCGCAGCCTGACCAAGACCTGGGGCCTGGCCGGCCTGCGCGTCGGCTACCTGCTCGCCCCCGCCGAACTCGTCACCGAGCTCGCCGCCGCCCAGCCGCTGTGGCCGGTCTCCACGCCCGCGCTGGCCGCCGCCGAGCTCTGCTCCGCCCCCGCCGCCCTCGCCGAGGCCGAGGCCGCCGCCCGCAGCACCGCGCTCGACCGCGAGCACCTGCTGAAGGGCCTCGCGGCGATCGACGACGTCCGGGTCTTCGGCGACCCCGCCGCGTCGTTCGTGCTGATCCGGCTGCCCGGCGCGGCCGCCGTCCGGGAACGGCTCCGCGAGGCCGGTTTCGCCGTCCGCCGGGGCGACACCTTCCCCGGCCTCGGCCCCGACTGGCTCCGGCTGGCCGTCCGCGACCGGGACACCACCGACCGCTTCCTCGCCGCCCTGGCCGCCGCGATCCGCTGACCGCCCGTCAGTGCAGCTCGGCCTTGTCGCCGACCTCCACGGCGCCCGGGGTCAGCACCTGCGCGTACACGCCGAGGCAGGGCAGCGCGGCCATGCCCGGCAGCGGCTCGACGCGGTTCAGCCGGGCCGGGCGCCGCAGCGCCTCCGGGTCGGCGGGCAGCGCGCCGTGCGCGAGCGTCGGGACGGCGCAGCGCGGGCTGGCCGCGATCAGGCGCAGGCGCAGCTCGGGGCCGACGGTGAGCTCGCGGCCGACCCAGTCGTTCTCCGCGAACGGCTCGCCCGCGTCCTCGACCACCAGGTTGGGCCGGTAGCGGGCGGCGGGGGCGCCGGCCAGACTGGCGGTGGTGACCAGGTGCAGCGGGGCGAAGTCGAAGAAGCTGCCCGGGGCCGCGGCCCTGCCGAAGTCCTGGACGGTGTACTCCACTTCGGCGTCGATGCCGTCCGCGAGGACCTGCTCGGGCACCGACCGCAGCAGGGTCGAGCCGTCCGGCCGCTCGTCCACCAGCCGGACGGGGCGGCCCAGCAGCGCGCCGATCGCGGCCTCGTCCAACTCGGCGCCGTCGGGGCCGGTGATCCGCACCCCGGCCGGGACGCGCTCGGCCCGCAGCGTCAGCAACTGCCGCCACAGGCGGGGCTGTTTGGCGCTGGCGATCCGGCCGGTGGCCACGTCCAGCAGGGCGTGGCGGCGGTCGCCCTCGACGCCGTGCTCGTCGATCCGGGCCCGGGTGAGCTCCTCGCCGAGCATCGACTTCACGGGGTGGCGGTACAGCGCGGCGATTCTCAACGGTCGATCTCCTGGGCCCATTCGGTGAGCCGGGCGAAGTGTTCGGGCTGCAGGCCGTACCGGTGGTCGATCACCAGGGTGAGCGCCCGGCCCGGGTGGTTGGCGGCGATCCACTCGGTGTCCTGTGGTCCGATCTCGTCGTCCACCCAGGCGAACGGCTGCTGATCGGCCCAGGCCACCAGCTGCCGGGTCTTCCAGTGCAGCCCGTCCGGGTCGCCGTGGTGCATCGACTCCCAGTTCACGTGCGGGAACTTCGGCAGCCCGAGCAGCGGCGCCAGGTGCTCGTCCGCCTCGCCCTGCCAGGCGGTCGCCCACACCAGGTCGTACGGCAGCGCGAGCAGCGCCGGCCCGTGCTCCGGGTTCAACCAGACCCGCAGCGGCTTCGGCCGGCTCACCCCCCGGTCCAGCTGCCGCTGCCGCCACGCCTGCGACTCCACCCGGTGCGTCCGATACCCGCCGGGCCGCCGAAACCCCCCGTACGGGGCTATCGGCCCGTCCACGTCCAGCATCAACAACGGTCGCCCCGCCACCCGCTCCCCCTCCATCGCCCAATGCCGGATTCTCCCCCGCCCCACCCCGCCCCGGCCACCGCTTTGCGTCAAACCGCCCGGGCGGCCTGCGACGGCGACTCACCACTCCGGGCCGCCAGGGGTACGTTATGTGGTACCAGTCATGGAGGGAGTTCAGAGGCCATCGAGATCGTCTCCAAGCACGGAAACGCCGTACTGGTCCCGGCGGAGGACTACGCCGCCCTGCGTGAAGGCTCCTACCTGTTGCGCTCCCCTGCCAACGCCCGCCGCCTGCTCACGGCGTACGAGAACGCTCTCGGCGGTACGGGACTCTCCGAGCGGGCACTCATCGACCCCGATGCGGCGGACGCCACGTGAGCCACTGAAGTACCACCTGCCCGGGGCCTGGTCACGGCGGATCGACGATGAACACCGTCTCGTCCACCTGGTCACCGACCGGGAGATCATCGTCCTGGCAGCCCGCTACCACTACTGATCGTGGCGAGCACCCCCCGTCGCCGACGCCCGGGCGGTCTGCCAGTGGCGGGCGGCGGCGATGCGGCGGGTGGCGCTGGGGTGGGTGGCGAGGAGGAGTTCGAGGGCGCGCGGGGGGTTGGGGTCGGCGATGTTGGTGACGGCGAGGCGATGCTGCATGGCGATGAACTGTTCGGCGTCGCCGGTCAGTTCGAGGGCGTGACGGTCGGCGCGGGTCTCGATGCGGCGGCTGACGGCGCACTGGGCGGGCGTGCCGGCGGTGCCGAGCAGGGCGGCGAGGGCGGCGAGCAGTGGGAGCGAGCGCGGGTCCTGGGGGTGGGCGGCGCCGGCGGCGTCCAGCAGCGGCTGCCAGGCGAGCAGCGCGGCCAGGACGGGGACCACGACGGCCGCGCCGAGGGCGCCCAGGGTGGTGCCGGTGGCGACGTCGCGGTGCTTGACGTGGCCGAGTTCGTGGGCGGCGACGAGTTCGATCTCGCGGGGGTCGGCGGTGGTCAGCAGGGTGTCGTACACGACGATCCGCCGGGTCGGGCCGAAGCCGGAGACGTACGCGTTCAGCGCAGTGGTGCGGCGGGACGCGTCGGCGACCAGCACGTCGCGCACCGGGATGCCGTCGCGGCGGGCCAACTCCAGCAGCGCGGCGCGGAGTTCGCCCTCGGGCAGCGGGGTGAAGCGGTTGAACAGCGGCTCGAACACCAGCGGGTGCAGGAAGGACAGGGCGACGGTGAGCAGCGCCGCCGCGAGTGCGGCGGGCAGCCACCAGCCGGTCGGCGCGTGCCCGATCAGCGCGTACAGGCCGAGCGCGAGCGGCAGGAACAGGGCCAGCGTGACCGCCGTACCGCGCACCGCGTCGACGGCCCAGCCGGCCCAGCCCTGGGTGACCAGTCCGAAGCGGGCGCGGGCGGCGCGGACCTTCGCCGAGAACGGCAGCGTCACCGCCCGGCCGAGCAGCACCAGCGCCGCGCTGCCGCCCAGCACCTCGGCCGCCCAACCGCCGCCGAACCAGCCGCCGACGGCCGTCACCAGCCCGGCGCCGGCGGCCGTGAAGCCGAGCCCGGCCGCCAGCGCCAGCGAGGCGAGCTGCCCGCCGAGCGCCCACGGCAGTTGGGCCCGCCGCAGCGCCCGGCCGCGGGCCACCTCCTGCGGGGTGAAGTCACCGGACGCCACGGGGGGCGGAGTGTCAGCCATGCCCTCAGCGTAGTGACCGGCCGCGCTGTCGGGCCGGTTCGCGCAGCGCCGCCGTGAACCACGCGAACACCGGGGCGAGCGACGGCGGCGCGGGCCAGCCGTTGATCCGCGCCAGCAGCTCCCAGTAGCGCTCGACACGGGGATCGCCCCCGACCTCCAGCCGGGTCAGCAGCCAGCTCCGCAGCGCCGGGTCGTCGGGCCGCCCGAAGACCTCCGCGTAGCGGGCGGTCAGCGCCGCGACCACCCGCCCGGCCTGCGCGCTACCGGGTTCGGTCCCGGCCGCGATCGCCGCTTCGACGGCCTCGCGGACCTGTTCGGTGAGTGCGTGGTGCAGGCCGGTGGTGTCGCCGGCGGCGCGTTCGGCGGCCTGGTAGGCGGCCATCCGGCGCAGCGAGGCCCGGAAGTCCTCGTCGCGGGTGAGTTCGGCGAGTTCGGCCCAGGCGGCGACCTGGGCCGGGGTGGGTTCCTCGGGGAGGTCCGGCACGGCGCCGCGGAGCAGTTCCACCAGTTCGGGGTTGGCGTCCGCCGTGCCGAAGGTGTCCTCGACGAACTCCTCGACCATGCGGCGGCGCTCCTCGTCGGACAGTCGGGCCAGTCGGTGCATCATCGCGATCTCCTCTCCTTCGCTTCCTTGTTCGGCGACCGCGCGGAGCACCGCCCGGCGCAGCCGCAGGGCGCGGATCTGGACGTCCAGGGCGTCGGCGTGGGCGCGGGCGACCTCGCCGACGCTGTCCTCCCGGTCCAGCACCCGCCGGACGTCGCTCAGCGGGATACCCAACTCCCGCAGGGTTTTGACCAGTTGGGCCCGGGCGGCGGCCTGCACGCCGTACCGCCGGTATCCGGCGGGGCTGCGGTCGGTGGACGGGACGAGCCCGCTGTCCGACCAGAACCGGAGGGTCTTCACCGTCAGTCCGGTCCGTCGCGCCAACTCGCCGATCGTCACCAGCTCTTCGCCGTCCATGGCCCTACTGTGCGGCCTCCCCCCGCGGGAGACTCAAGCCGAAATCCGCTCGGTCGAAGCGGAGGGCCGCACCTACGATGGCCGGATGATGGGCGAGGAGAGTCTGCGGACAGCACTGGATTTCCGTCGCGGGTTCGCTCGCCGGCAGGCCGACGAGGTGGTCGAACTCCCGGGCGGCTTCGCGGTGTTGAGCGAGGCGTACGGGTATTCGCACGAGCACAACCAGCTGATCCTGGACGTCCCGCCGGGCGGGGTGGACGTGGCGGGGCTGGCCGACGAGGTGCTCGGGCACCTCGGGCACCGGCGGATCGCGGTGTTCGACGACGCCTCGGGGCAGGCGCTGGCGCCCGGGCTGGTCGCGGCGGGGTACCAGCACGAGACCGAGCTGGTGATGGTCCACCGGGGTCCGGTGCCGGCTCCGGGCGGCGCGGAGCAGGTCGAACTGGCTCAGCTGGCACCGGCGTTGGAGCGCCAGTGGCGCAGCTGGCTGCCGTGGGCCTCGGACGATTCGATCGGGCAGCTGGTGTCGCGGCGCACCGCCCGGGAGGCCGGCGCGGAGCGGGTGCTGATCCTGGCGGCGCGGGGCGCGGACGGCGAGTTCGGCTCCTGGGCGGACCTGTACCAGGACGCGGCGGGCACCGCGCAGATCGAGGACCTGGCGACGGCGGAGCACCACCAGCGCCGCGGCCTCGCCGACCGGGTGCTGGGCACCGCCCTCCACCTGGCCGCCGAACAAGCCCCCGACGGCTTGCGCTTCCTGGTCGCGGACGCCGAGGACTGGCCGCAGCAGTGGTACGCCCGGCGCGGTTTCGTGCCGGTGGGCCGCACCCACGGCTTCGTCCGGATGTGACGGCGCCGGAACGCGGCGGCGCCCGCCGATCCCCGGGCAGGGGTTCGGCGGGCGCTTCGCGTGCGGCGGCGGATCAGACCTGGCCGGCCTTCTCCAGGGCCTCGCAGCAGGTGTTGATCAGCAGGCGGGTGACCACGTACGGGTCGATGTTCGCGTTCGGGCGGCGGTCCTCGATGTAGCCCTTCTGCTCCACCTCGACCTGCCACGGGATGCGGACCGACGCGCCGCGGTTGGAGACGCCGTAGGAGTAGACGTTCCACGGGGCGGTCTCGTGCTTGCCGGTCAGGCGGGACTGGATGTCGTCACCGTACTGGTTGACGTGCTCCAGCACCTTCTCCTGGGAGGCGCCGAGCGACTCGCAGGCGGTGATGATGGCCTCGTAGCCCTCGCGCATCGCCTTGGTGGAGAAGTTGGTGTGCGCACCCGCGCCGTTCCAGTCGCCACGGGCCGGCTTGGCGTCCAGGGTGGCGTCGATGCCGAACTCCTCGGCGGTGCGGTAGAGCAGGTAGCGGGCGATCCACAGGTCGTCCGAGACGGTCAGCGCGTCGACGGGGCCGATCTGGAACTCCCACTGGCCGGGCATGACCTCGGCGTTGATGCCGCAGATCGCCAGGCCGGCGTCCAGGCAGCGGTCGAGGTGCAGCTCGACGATCTCGCGGCCGAAGACCTCCTCGGCACCCACGCCGCAGTAGTAGCCGCCCTGCGGGGCCGGGTAGCCGCCCTCGGGGAAGCCGAGCGGGCGGGAGCCCTTGAAGAAGGTGTACTCCTGCTCGATGCCGAAGATCGACTCCTGGTCGGCGTAGCGCTCGGCGACCTCGCGCAGCAGGGCGCGGTTGTTGGACTCGTGGGCAGTGCCGTTGGTCTCCAGCACCTCGCACAGCACCAGGATGTGCTCACCGCCGCGGATCGGGTCCGGGACGACGCGCACCGGGTCGAGCACACGGTCCGAGGCGTGGCCCTCGGCCTGGTTGGTCGAGGAACCGTCGAAGCCCCAGGTGGGGATCTTGTCCGCGTTCGGCAGGACCCGAGTCTTGGAACGCAGCTTCGCGGTCGGCTTGGTGCCGTCGATCCAGATGTACTCGGCCTTGATTGCCATCGCGGTGAACCTCACTGCTCGGGTGGTGGGTGCCTGCGTAGCCTCGCAAGCCGCCGTTTCCCGGTTGTTCCTCCTATGTAACGCCCATGTGAACCAACGGTCCGCAGCGGCCTGCTCACCGTCCGCGAACTCCGCGCCCGGGACGGGAGCCTGCCACTGGGACCGTCGGGGCGTCGGCTCAGCGCTGGCGGGCGTGCGCGGCGCGGCGCCGGCGGGTCATCCACACCGCGGCCCCGCCCGCCACCACCAGGGTGGCGCCGCCGGCGGCCAGCGCGGCGGTGCCGGTGGAGCCGGTGTACGCGAGCTCCTCCCCGGCCTCCTTGGGCGCCGTCCGGTTCTGCCCGGCGGTGGTCGGACCGGCGGACGGGCCGGGCGCGCCGGACGGGTCGGCGGCGGGCGCGACGGCGGGCACCGGCTTCTGGCAGGACACGGAGGCGACCGTGATCTTGCCGGCCACCTTGGCGACGTTCAGGTTCAGCGGGTTGATCGACACCTGCACCTCCAGCGCGGAGGCGGCGGCGGTGCTGCTGGTGACGGCCTTCTTGGAGAACTCGACCTCCACCGTGCCGACGTTCGGAACGTCCACGCGGGTGGGCGAACCGATCCCGACCGTGAGGGACTTGCCGAGCACCGTCAGCTTCGCCGGGGCGGTCACCTTGGCGGTCGGCTGCCCGTCCGCCGGGCAGCTCACCTCGGCGCTCATCGCGTCCAGCCCGAGCAGCGTGGTCAGCGGCAGGCCGGGGACGTGCACGTCCGCGCCGACCAGCTGCACGGAGGCGTTGGCCTGCTTGTCGTCGACCTTGGTGACGGACTTGCCGACCTGGGCCTTCACCAGGTTCACCGGCCGCCCGCCGTCCACGCCGTCGACGGTCGCGGTGAGCATCGCGCCGTCGCGCTGGGCGGGCGACTCGACCTTGTTCAGCGCCACGTTCACGGGCACCTTCACCGTGTTCAACAGCGTGACGTCCAGGGCGAGTTCGGCGGTGACGGCGCTCGCCTTCCCGGGTTTGGCGGGCGTGCCGGAGTCGGCGGCGAAGGCCGGCAGCGGCAGGGCTATCGCGAGGGCCGACGCGGCCAGGGCGGACGCGGCGACGGTACGCAGAGCAGACATGACAGGAAACCCCCACACATGGTGAAACGGCAGAGCGCACCCGCGACCTCACCCGGCACCACGCACGGGGAGGGGTTCGCGCTCTCGACTTCCGCCAGTCTTCTCGAACTGTGCGTCACCGCAGCGACACGGAGCGTCAGTTCACTCCTTCGAGTGGTGTTGACGCGGTTGAGTGACCCTTGGGACGCCCGAGGCCCCTGTCGTCCGTCCCACCCGCGCCACCCGTCCCACACGCGCAGCCCGTCCCATCCGCCGCTGCCGGAGCGGGAGTTCGGAAGGCGTGCGGACCTTCCGCTCCGGGCGGCCGCCGGGCAGAGTGATCACCATGGTTCTCCAGATGATCGTCTTTCTGGTGCCGTTGGCCCTCTGGCTGGCCGCGGCACCGCCGGGGCGGGTCCGCACCACGGTCGCGGCGGTCCTCGTCGCGGGGGCGCTGCTCGCCGGGGCGGCGGCCCAGGAGTGGCTGCCCGTCGGGATCAGCAACACCGCAGGGCTGCTCGGCTGGTGCGTCCTGGCCGCGGCACCCCTGGTGGGCCTGAAGCTGGCGGGGCCGCTGCGCACGGGCAAGGGCGGCGGACGCCGGTTCTTCGTGGCCGCGTGGATGGCGGGCCTGTCGGTGCTGGTGGGCGGCGCGACCTGCGTGTACGGCCTGTTGCTGCTGGGGAACGGCCCGCGGGCCCGGGTGCCGGACGCCTCCGTCCTGCCCACGATGCCCGCCGGGCTGCGGATCACCACCGACCGGGACAACGGCTGCGGCGGCAACTCCTCCTGGTACTGCTCCCGCATCCTGGTCGTGACCGGCGCCCCCGACCAGGACGCCGCCCAGGTGCTCGACCGGCTCCGCGGCCGACTGACCGCCGCCGACTGGCCGATGGCCCAGCGCGACCCGGGTGTCTGGACCGGCTGCCGGACCCGCGGCCTGCTGCTGGACGCCGACGAGGTGTGCGCCTCCCTGACCCTCAGCGGCGGCGCCGTCACCGTCGACCTGAGCACCGGCGACAGCTGGTGACCCGGCCCGCCCGGCCCCGGGTTCCGTCCCCGGGCGAGCGACCGGCAGAGTGATCGCCGTGCTGTTCGAAATGACGATTGTGCTGCTGCCGCTGGCCCTCTGGCTGCTCGCGGCGCGGCCGGGACGGGTCCGGACCGCGATCACGGCGATCCTCGCGGTGTTGACGCTGGTCGCCGCAGCGGCGGCGCTGGAACTGCTGCCCGGCGGAGTCCGCCTCACCTCCCTGGTGCTCGGCCTGTTCCTGCTCGCCGCGGTGTCGCAGGTCGGCCTGGTCCTGGCGTGGCCGCTGCGCGGGGGCGGCGAGGGCAGGGGCGCTGCACGCCGGTTCCTGCTGGCCGCTTCGATGACGGCCTACACCCTGCTGACCGGCGGCGGCACCGTCCTCTACGCCCTCGCCCTGCTGACGAGCGGCCCGCCGGCGCGGGTGCCGGACGCCTCCGTCCTGCCCGCGATGCCCGCCGGACTGCGCATCGCCGCCGACCACGACCGGGGATGCGGCAGCTCCAGCGCCTACTGCCGACGCGAACTGACCGTGGTCGGCGCCCCCGGCCAGGACACCGCCGAGGTGCTCGACCGGCTCCGCCGCCGACTGACCGCCGCCGACTGGCCGATGGCCCAGCACGACCCGGGCGTCTGGGCGGGCTGCCGAAGCCACGGCCTGCTGCTGGACGCCGACCTGGTGTGCACCAACCTGACCGTCACCGGCAACGCCGTCACCGTCGTCCTGAGCACCGCGGAGGCCCGGTGACCCGTCCGCCCCTGCGGGCCGGCGACGGGCCGCTGCCTCAGTCGAGCAGCAGGAACGCGTCCCAGGCGGACCCGTCGGGAACCGGGGTGGTGCAGGTGTGCAGGGCGAGCGCGGCGCCGGCGACTCCGTCCAGCAGGCCGGGTTCCGGCCGGGCGCCGAGGGCCGTGTCGAGTTCGCGGGTGACGGTGGCGGCCAGGGCGGGGAGGTGGGCGGCCAGTTCGGGGGCGCCCGAGTCCTGGGCCATCCGCCGGGTGATCAGCAGCAGGCCGCCGGTGCCGTGGCAGAGTCCCGGGCCTTCGAGGTGCCAGTCGGCCGGTTCGCGCAGGGTGCCGGCCAGGGCCGCGACGGCGTCGTGCTGCCAGTCGGGGCACCCCAGGGCGGTGCCCGCGAGGAAGAGCGCGCGGGCCGCGCCGGGGGTGCCGTAGCACCAGGCGGCGCGGGTGGGCGGGTCGGTGGGCGGCCGGCCGCTCTCCTCGTCCTCGACGCGCAGCGCCATCGGCCAGTGGTGGCCGACCCGCCGGGCCGCCAGCCAGGACGCCAGCGTGGCGACGGCCTCGTCCTGGCCCGGTACCCGGACGCCACGGAGCCGGGCGGCGGCCAGCAGGGCGAGCGGGCCCGGAATGCCGTGCGCCAGGCCCAGGTTGAGGTGGCCGCGGGGGTACTCCGGGTCGGCACCGGACAGTCCGGGGCCGCCGGCGGTCCACCACCGCGGCAGTCGGACGTCGCCGCTCGGCGCGGCCAACTCGACCACGGCTGCGAGCAGTTCGGCGAGGGCCGGCCCGTCCGGTTCCCGTGCGAGCAGCAGCCGGCCCAGACCTGCCGCGCCCGTGACGGCGTCGAAGGTGTGCGCGCACAGTCCGGCTCCGGCGGCCAGCTCGGCGCGGAGCGCGGCGGTGCGGGCCGCCGCGGCCTCCCGCACCCGCGGCATCAGCCCGTCGAGCAGCGAGCGGTACTCGCCGGGCCGGGCCATGGTGTGGGCGGCGCAGGCGAGAGCGGCGGCCCCGGAGTACAGCCCGCCGGGCCGCATCGCCCCCGGCGACCTCGCGGCGGCCACCAGGTGCGCGTGCGCGGTGCGGCGCAGGGCGGCGTCCGCTCCCCCGTCGGCCAGCACCGCCAGCGCCAACGCGGCCCCGACCCGACCGGTGCCCAGCGAGTGCGCAGGGCCGTGCCGCTCGTCGTCGAACACCCCTGGGGCGCCCAGCAGTTCGGCCGCCCCGCGAATCACCTCCGGCGCGCTCATCGGCCCGTCCCCCTCCCCCGACGCGTCGCCGTCGCCGTCGCCCGCACCGATCCGCCGCCCCGCGCCCCGCCGAACCGCCCGGCGGGGCGCGGCAGTTCGACGGCCCGCACCTGTTGCCCGGCCCGGTGCCGAACCGCCGCCCTCATCGACCCGCCCCCCGCGCCCGATGGGCCTCCACCGCCCCGCGCGCCACCGCGTAGGCCCGCTGCTCCGCCTCGCGGTCGATCCCGGCCAGCCGGTTGTGCCCCATGTGCAGCAGCGAGGCCAGCACCGGGGAGAACGAGGTGGCGGGCAGGCGGGACGCGTAGGCGGCGAGGAGGGTGGCGCGCCTATGCCAGGCGTCGGCAAGGGTCGGGTCGGCGGGGAGGAGTCCCCCGGCCGGGGCGGTGGGGCCGTCGGGGCCGATGGCCCGGAGGGCGGCCGGACGGTGGGTGCGGAAGGCCCGGTGGTGCGGTTCGGACTTGGGGAAGACGGTGGTCAGCCAGTCGGCCGGCGAAGGCCCGTCGGGCCGTCCCGCGAGGAAGTCGCGTGCGGTGCCGGCGGCGTTCGCGGCGGCCAGCAGCTCCCGGGCCGGTCCGCGTTCCGCCCCGGCCGGCCGCAGGGCGGCGAGGGCGACCAGGCTGTCGGCGTGGAACACCCGCTCGGCGTCCGCGAGCAGTTCGGGGCCGCCGTAGCGGTCGGCCTCCGGCCGGTAGCTGTCCAGCCGCAGGTCGGCGGCGAGTCCGGCCCGGCGCAGGTCCGCCGCCCAGTCGTGCAGGGCGGGCAGGAGCTCGGCGGCCAGCGCCGGGGGTGTGCCGTGGAAGCGCAGTCGCAGGTGGGGTTCCGGGTCGCGGTAGCGGACGAAGAACCAGCGGTCGACGTCGCCGGGCAGCGCGGCGATCAGCCGGGGCAGCCGGTCGGCGAGGATCTCCTCCTGCCGGGGTTCGAGGGCCGCCAGCCGGGCGAACAGCCAGCTGCCGCCCGGCAGTTCGGGGACGTGCGGGCGGGCCGGCGGCAGGGTGCGGCGCGAGCGCGGAAGGGCGTGCGGGCCCGGCCTGCGACGCATCGGGACGACCAGTTCGGCGGTGCGCGGGCCGTCCGGTCCGCACAGCCAGCTCGCGTCTCCGGCGGGCGCCGACTCCTCCTGGAGCAGGGTCGGTTCGGACGATCGCGCCTGGCTGTGCAACAGCCGCTGGTGCCAGGGGAGTTCGAGGTCCAGGCTGATCCGGTGGTCGCCGCTGACCAGCCGGACGGCGGCCGGCACTCCCCAGCGCCGCCGCCAGCGGGCCAGCCCCTCGGCCCACTCCTCGAACGGGGCGGCGGCGTCCGGGACGGGCGCGGACAGTCGCCAACTGGCCGGTGCCAGCACCACTCTGCCGTACCGCACCCGGGGCAGCGCGGGTGCGCTGCTCGCCGCTCCCCAGTCCCAGGACTGCCAGGGGCGCTGACCGGTGAGCACCACCTCCTGGAGGAAGCGCGCCGCATTGGGCGCACCGGCCCGCAGGTTGAGCGCGTGGTACGCCCCGGCCCGGACTTCGCGGCCGAGACTGCGCGAGAACACCGCCAGCCGCTCCGGGTCTGCCAGCACCACCAGATCGTCCAGGGACAGCGGCGCCGGACCGCCCGGCTCGGGGAAGGCGCTGACCACGACACGGTGGCCGAGCCACTGCGGGGCGAGCGCGATGTTGGCGTGGCGCGGCCGATGGGGGGCGAACTCCAGGTGCGCCTCGATCGCGTCGTCGTCCCCCGCCCCGGCGGCCTCGGCCACCAGCGACGCCCCGCCGGGCAGCCCCGTCCCGGCCCCGGCCCCGCTCCCGCTGCCGCTCCCGCCCAGCAGTGCGGCGAAGCGTCCGAAGGTGGCCCCGGCGCGGTCGCTGCCCGGCATCGGGGAGACGACCAGCCGGAAATCCCCGGCGTCCAGCGCCTCGACGGACTCGGCGGCCAGTTCGGCGTACAGCTCCAGCGAGGCGGACGGCGTGCCGGCGGCCCCGCCCGCCGACGCGTCCACCGGCAGCGTCAGGCGCGCCAACAGCCCGTCGTCCAGCACCACTTCGGGCAGCAGCCCGTCCGCTCCCCGGTCGGCGAGGGCGCCCGCCGCGAGTTCGGCCAGCAGCCGGTCGCGGGCCGCGTCGGCGTCGGTGCGCTCGCGGGACGGCTGCGGGTTGGCCGCGCCCCGGCCGCCGACCGGGTGCCGGTAGCCGGCCGGCGGGCCCAACCCGGTGTCGGGGTCGAGCAGTTCGGTGAGCGCGACGGGGCTGTCGGTGCCGTACCGTTCGACGAACTCCCGGTGGTACGAGCGCAGATGGTCGGGCCCGCCGGTCGGCGGCGCGAGCCGCCAGAGCACCGTGGCGGCCTGCTCCAGCTCGGTGCGGACCTGCTCGGGCAGCACGATCTCGGCGTCCAGGGCGAAGTCCGCGTGGATCGGACGGTCGGCCGGGGCGAGCCGGAGCATCCGGGCCCGCGCCGCGCGGAGCGCCTCCCCGCCGAGCCCGCTCCCGGCCTCGGCCGCCCGGTTCAACTCCGCCCTGATGGCGGCCAGTTCGGCGCGCAGCGGCCAGTGCTCGGGGAGCCGGTCGAGGACGTGGCCCAGCAGGTCCGGGCAGGAGGCGGGCGGCGTCAGGTCGGTCAGCAGGAAGCCGTGCCGGACCAGCGCCCCGACCAGGGACGCGATCGCCTCGGCGGGCGCGGCCGGGAACTCGGCGGCCAGTGCGGCGAGCAGGTCGGGGTGGCGGATCGGCGCGCCCGCCGCCGTCATCGCGGCCCGCACCACGGCGGTGGCGCGGACGGTGCGCTCGGCGACCTGCTCCCCGTCGGCACCGGGCCCGGACCCGCGCTCGGGCAGGTACGGCAGCACCAGCCGGTCGCCGCGCACCACCGCCTGCTGGTCCGCGACCAGGCGCAGGCCGGGCAGCACAGCGGGGTCGGTCCGCAGCCCGTCCAGCAGCGGGAGCAGCCAGCCGAGGTCGGGGCGCAGCGCCCGGCGGTGGCCGCCGGCCCAGCCGACCTTCGCCGCCGCGTCGAACCGGGCGGGGGTGACGGCGGCCATCAGCCCGAACGGGGTGGGCCGGCTCGCCATCCGGAGCCGGTAGCGGCCGACCGCCTCGGCGGCGCGGCGCAGCGCGGCGGGCCGCAGCACGGCTCCGGCGGCGACCTGCGCGAGCTGGTCGGCCAGCGAGGGGCTGGAGATCTCGATCGCCTCCCGCAGCACCGGGTCGGCGGCGGCCTCGGCGAGGTAGCGGGCCAGCGCGGCCCGCCGGGCGTCCTCGCCCCGCGGGTCGGCGGGGTCGGCGGGTGCGACGGAGTCGGTGGGTTCGGTGGGTTCGACGGGTGCCGTCCGGCAGTGCGGGCGCGCCAGGGCCGGGCTGCGCAGCAGCACCGGGCCGGTGGCCGCGAAGAGGGTGTCCTGCCGCGCCGCCTGTGCCTCGCCCACGCTGCTCCTCACGCCGTTCGGACAACTCCCGGTGCCGTCGGCCTGGTTCGGACGGCACCCGGGTTGTGTATCCCGGCGGTCCCGCCGCTGTCCATGGTCGGTCGGTCGCGTCCGGAGTGGTTCGACGATTGACCGGATCCAGCCGTTCGGCGGCGCGGAGCCATTGTCCGGCCGGCCGTCCGCTGCCTAACGTCCGCTGCAGTCCGCCGCGTCAGATGCGGCAACGACGATGGGAGGCTCACATGGCCGACGACCTGCAGGAGCTGTTCGACCTGGACGTCCACGACCTGATCGCGGTCGACTCCGGACCGGAGGAGGCCGCGATCAGCGCCGTCTGCACCATCACGGGGTCCTGCACCCGCCCGTACTGCATCTGACGCCGCGCCACTCACGTCAGCACGGGGCGCGGCCGCCCGGGGAGGCACTCCCGGGGCGGCCGCGCCCTTGCCGCGTGCCGCGAACCGCGCGTCTCAGCCCCGGCCGAGCGGCCCGCCCGCCTGCCCGTGCCCGCCGTCGTCCGCCTCCGGGGCCGGCAGCGGACCCCGGGCCAGGCGCAGCAGCCGCTCCGGGGTGAGTTCGTCCAGCCGGGCCCGGCCGAGCCGCAGCAGTTCGGCGGCCGTGGCGAGCAACTCCCCTTCCGTGGCTGGGCGTTGTGGCAGCGTCTCGGCCCAGTCGCCGCCCGCCAGCCACTCGCCGATCGCGCCCCGCAGCCCTCCGGTGCCCGCCTCCCGGACGGTGAAGGACAGGTGGACGGAGAGCCCCGCGTGGCCGGTCGCGGCGTGCGCGGCGCCGCGCGGCACGTACAGCACCTGGCCCGCCCGCAGCACCGTGGCGAGCGCCACCGGCCCGGGCTGCGGCGCGGGCCCGGGGTGCCAGCGGCCGTCGGTGGGCGCCTCGTGGACGGTCCACTCCTTCTCGCCCGCCAGCTGGACGACCAGCACGTCCGCGTCGTCCCGGTGCACGTCGAGGCCGCGTCGGCCGGTGCCGGTGGCGAAGACGAACGCCTCCGTGCGCCGCCCCAGCGCGAGCGCGATGTCGGCGGCCAGCGCCCGTACGGACGGGTGCCACTGGTCGAGTTGCGGCAGCAGCAGCGTGGCGCCGTCGGCCAGCAGCCGTTCGATCCGCTCGGGGTCGGCGAAGCCCTGCTCGCGCCGCCCGGCGACCGTGCGGGCCGTGCAGAACTCCGCTTCCGGCACGACCTTCCCCGCCCGGACCATCTCCACGTACGGCACCCGCAGCAGTCCCCCGCGCAGCGCCTCGTCCAGCTCCGCCGGCCCCGACACCCCCGCCGGCCAGGCCGCCGGGCGGAACACCTCCGGCCGCCGCAGCGCCAGCAGTTCGCCGAACGCCGCCGTGTCCCCCACCAGGTCGGCCAGTGTTCCCGCCATCGTCCGTCCTCCCGCTCAGCGGCCGGTCGCGCGCCGGCCGTCCCCCTCCACTACGGACGGCGGGCGGGCCCAGGTCCACCCCGGCCCGAACGGTCGGTCGGCTATCGGCCACGTTTGCGCGGGCGGCGCCGGCCGGACACCTGCCCGTTCACGCCGCGACATCGCAGTTCACGGGAGGTTACGCGCGGTAATGTGCGCCGGTGGTACAGACCTTCACGGGGGCGTAGTGACATACCTCACAGCAACCTGCCCCGCCCGCCGGCCGTACAGCGCTACGGCAGCCGCCAGTCCACCGGCTGCCCGCCCTGACGGACCAGCAGGTCGTTGGCCCGGCTGAACGGCCGCGACCCGAAGAAGCCGCCGGACGCCGAGTACGGGCTGGGGTGCGGCGACTCGACGCTCGGCACCTGCCCGAGCCACGGCCGCAGCTCACGCGCGTCACGCCCCCACAGGATCGCCACCAGCGGGCCGCCGCGCGCGGCCAGCGCCTTGATCGCCTGCTCGGTGACGGCCTCCCAGCCCTTGCCGCGGTGCCCGTTGGTCTTGCGGGCCTGGGTGGTCAGCGCACGGTTGAGCAGCAGCACGCCCTGGTTCGCCCACGGCGTCAGATCGCCGTTCGACGGCGGCGGAAAGCCCAGGTCGTTGCTGTACTCCTGGTAGATGTTCACCAGGCTCGGCGGTATCGGACGCACCTCCGGCGCGACCGAGAAGCTCAGCCCGACGGCGTGGCCCGGCGTCGGGTACGGGTCCTGGCCGACGATCAGCACCCGGACGTCCGCGAACGGCTGCTGGAACGCCCGCAGCACCTGCGGCCCCGGCGGCAGATAGGTACGCCCGGCCGCGATCTCGGCGCGCAGGAAGTCCCCCATCGCGGCGACTTGTCCGGCAACCGGCGCGAGGGCCTGCGCCCAGCCGGGTTCAACAACTTCGTGCAAGGGTCGAGCAGCCATGACGGAAGCCTATCGGCCGCACCGACAACGCCAGTTCACGAGCCCGGCCGCACCCAGCGCGGAGCCTCGTCGTCGGGCGTGCGGGGGCTCGCGAAGTGGAACGGCACGCCGAGCTCCGCCGCGACGCCCCGCCCGATCCGCTCGGCGGCGACGGCGATGTGCGGGCGGCCGTCGATCCGGTCGGCGGAGCCGAGAAGGCGCTCGGCGGTGCTCCGGTCCACGAGCGCCAGCCGGTGCTCGGCCGCCTCGCCGATCGCCAGCAGCCGCACGAACCAGTCGTGCACGGTGTCCCCGTCCCACACCGCCTCGATCGCCAGGATCCGCTCACCGACGCCGGCCGCCCGCCAGGACAGCGACTCGGGGTCGACGGGACTCTCGGGGGTCCGGGCGATCCGGTCGCCGTAGTGCCGGTGGCGGTCACCGACGATCAGCTGCGCGGCACCGGCGCCGACACCGAAGCGGACGAAGCCGACGTCCACCAGGACGCCGACCGCCGCCAGGACGTTGTCCTGGAGCACGTAGCCGTCCACCTGCCGCCGGATCCCCTCGGGCAGGGACGCCCAGAAGGCCTCGCGTTCGGGCCCGCGCAGCATCGCCGCCTCACACCACCCGGCCGTTGAGCACCACGTGCCGCGGCGCCCCCAGCACCCGCAGGTCGGCGCGCGGGTCGGCGTCGTAGACCACCAGGTCGGCGGGGGCGCCCTCGGTCAGGCCCGGGCGCCCGAGCCACTCGCGGGCGGACCAACTGGCGGCGGCGAGCGCCTCGGTGGTGCTCAGGCCCGCCCTGGTGAGTTCGAGCGCCTCCTCGGCGACCAGTCCGTGGGCGAGCGAGCCGCCCGCGTCGGTGCCGACGTAGATCGGGATGCCGGCGTCGTGCGCGGCGGCGACGGTCGCGTAGCGGCCCTCGTGCAGGCGGCGCATGTGCGCGGACCACTGCGGGAACTTGGCCTCGCCGCCGGCCGCCAGATCCGGGAAGGTGGCGATGTTGACCAGGGTCGGGACGATCGCCACGCCGCGTTCGACGAAGGCGGGGATCAGTTCCTCGGTGAGGCCGGTGGCGTGCTCGATGCAGTCGATGCCGGCGGCCAGCAGGTCGGGCAGCGACTCGGTGGCGAAGCAGTGCGCGGTGACCCGGGCGCCCTCGGCGTGCGCGGCGGCGATCGCCTCGGTGAGCGCGTCGCCGGGCCAGCAGGCGGCGAGGTCGCCGACGCCGCGGTCGATCCAGTCGCCGACCAGCTTGACCCAGCCGTCGCCGCGCCGGGCCTCGGCGGCGACGTACGCGGCGAGGTCGCCGGGCTCGATCTCGTGCGCGTAGTTGCGGATGTAGCGCCGGGTGCGGGCGATGTGCCGTCCGGCCCGGATGATCTTCGGCAGGTCGTCGCGGTCGTCGATCCACCGGGTGTCGGCGGCGGAGCCGGCGTCGCGGATCAGCAGGGTGCCGGCGTCGCGGTCGGTGCGGGCCTGCTTCTCGCTGGTGGCGGCGTCGACCGCGCCGTGCGCGTCCAGGCCGACGTGGCAGTGCGCGTCGACCAGGCCGGGCAGCGCCCAGCCGGTCAGGGCGGCGTCGGGTTCGGCGGCGGGCCGCTCGAAGGTCACCCGGCCGTCCACCGCCCAGAGTTCGTCCCGGACGTCCTCCGGTCCGACCAGCACCCGGCCCCTGATGTGCAGCACCCCACCGTCCGTCATGCCTGGCACTGTACTCGGCGGCCGTGCGGGCCCACCCGGCGATCTGCGGCAGACTGTTCGGCGGCGGACTCCCCGTGCCGCCCCCGGCGAATCCCTCCGCTGCCCGAAAGGCCTTCCCGCATGCTGCTCGACCTTCCGCCGATGACCGCCGCCAGGTTCGCCGCGATCGAGGACAAGGTGGCGGCGCTGCTGCACACCGAGGCCGACGTGATCGTCACCCAGGGCGAGGCGCTGCTGCCGCTGGAGGCGGCGATCAAGGGTGCGGCGCACCCGGGTTCGACCGCGCTGAACGTGATCACCGGCCCGTACGGCCAGACCTTCGGCGGCTGGCTGCGCGACGCCGGCGCCAAGGTGGTGGACCTGTCCGCGCCGTTCGACGCCGCCGTCACCGCCGAGCAGGTCGCGGACGCGCTGCGCGCCCACCCGGAGATCGACTTCGTCTCCCTGGTGCACGCCGAGGCCGCCACCGGCAACACCAACCCGGTCGCCGAGATCGCCGCCGCGGTCCGCGAGCACGGCGCGCTGCTGATGCTGGACGCGGTCGCCTCGGTGGCCGCCGAACCGCTGCTCACCGACGCCTGGGGCATCGACCTGTGCGTCATCGGCGGCCAGAAGGCGATGGGCGGCCCGGCCGGCGTCTCGGCCGTCTCGGTCAGCGAGCGGGCCTGGCAGCGGATCGAGGCCAACTCGGCCGCGCCGCGCCGCTCCTACCTCTCGTTGCTCGACTGGAAGGCCCGCTGGACCGACGCCGGCCGCACCCAACTGCCGCACGCCCCCGCCCAGTTGGAGATGCTCGCACTGGAGGAGTGCCTGGACGCGATCACCGCCGAGGGCCTCGACGCGGTGATCGCCCGCCACCGCGCCGCAGCCGCCGCCACCCGCGCCGGCGCCACCGCCCTCGGCACCGTCACCCCGTTCGTCCGCCTCGCCGAACACGCCGCCCCGGTCGCCACCACCCTGCGCACCGCCGACGGCCTCGACGCCACGGCCCTCGCCGCCGAACTCCACCGCCACGCCCCGCAGTTGCCCGTCCAGGCCGGCGGCGGCCCGCTCGCCACCACCATGCTCCGCCTCAACCACTACGGCCCCGCCGCCACCCCCGAGACCGTCATCGCCACCCTCGAAGCCCTCGCCCAGGCCACCGACACCTCCGCCGCCCCGGCCGTAGCCGCGGCCACCGAGGCCTGGGAGCAGACGATCTGACGCTGCGTCAGCCTTCGGAGGCCGGGAGCTCCTCGCAGAGCGCGTCCAGCGCCTCCTCATCCACTGCCCGGACGGCCAGCCAGGCGCCGTCCAGGAGCGCCAGCAGGGCGTCCGGGCGGGTGAAGTGGCGGATATCGACGCCGGGGGCGTGGAGGCGCGGCAGCTCCGTCCAGCCGGTCAGGGCGGCCGGGTCGACCTCGCCGCCGTCGACGTGGGCGCTGTCGTCGAGCAGGGGTTCGGTCAGCACGATGCCCAGGCACTCGGTGGAGAAGCTCGCCGTCCACGGGGTGATCTCCAGCGGCACCGACGGCGCGACGTCCGGCCAGGCGACCGTCGGCGGGTCGTCCTGGTCGAGCGCGGCGAGCGGGATGCCCCAGTAGGCGCAGGACTGGTTCTCCACCCGGTGGACCAGGCAGTCCTGGTCGACGTAGAGGCGATCGGGCGGCAGCAGGGTGTCCTGGTTGCTGGTCAGGTCGGGGCGGTTGCCGATCAGCCGGTACGCCTCGCGCACGGCGACGGGCAGGCGAAGCCCCAACCGGGCTTCGGCGGCGTCGAGTTCGGCGTCGGTGCTGCCGCTGTCCGGGATCAGCGGGGCGCCCCAGAAGGCCGCGAGGTCGCCGATCAGCCGCCACGCGGCCGCGCGGTCGGCGAGGGCCGCGGGAAGGTCGCGGACGAGGTCGAGGGTCATGGCCCGCAGGCTAGCGCCCGGCGCGGACAGGGTTCGGCCGCCCGTGGCCGGGCGTTCACCGGTGGGGCGACCGGTGTACGCGGAAGGGTATTTGGCTGAGCAGCCCCCGCAGAAGTTGTCTGTACAACCGGAGGCTGCTCCCATGCCCGTCCCCAACCCCTACTGGCTGCGCGACAACTGCCCGTGCGCCGAGTGCCGCGACCCGCGCAGCGGGCAGAAGCGGTTCCAGGTCGGCGACCTGCCGGACGGCCTGGCCGCCGTCGAGGCGGTCGAGGACGCGGCGGGCCTGAGCGTGCGCTGGTCCGACGGCCACCGCTCGCACTACCCGACCGGTTGGAACTCCCCCGAGCAGGACGGCGACCACCGCACCGAGCACGGCAAGCGCCTGTGGGAGGCCGCCGACTTCGCGCGCGGCCTGCCCGAGGCCGACTGGGCGACCTACCTGGCCGATCCCGAGGAGCGGATCGCCGTGCTGGCCGCCGTCCGCCGCTCCGGCTTCGCGGTGCTCCGCGGCGTCCCCGTCGAGGAACGCCAAGTCCTGTCCGTGGCAAGGACGTTCGGCTACGTCCGGGACACCAACTACGGCGAGCTGTTCGACGTCCGGGTGGAGCCCGACGCGGTGAACTTCGCGTTCACCGACGCCGCCATCGCCCCACACACCGACAACCCGTACCGCGACCCCGTCCCCACCCTCCAGCTGCTGCACTGCCTGCGCAACGAGGCCGCCGGCGGCGACTCCGGCCTGGTGGACGGCTTCCGCGCGGCCGACCTGCTGCGCGCGGAGGACCCGGAGGCGTTCGCGCTGCTGGCCCGCACCCCGGTGCCGTTCCGCTATCGCGACCGCACCGCCGACCTGTCCGCCGAGATGCCGATGATCGGCCTCGACCCGCGCGGCGCGATCCGCGAGATCCGCTTCAACAACCGCTCCATCGACACCCTGCGCACGCTCACCGGCGCCGAGCTCGACGCCTTCTACGCCGCGTACCGGCGCTTCGCGGAGATCACCCTGCGCCCCGAACTCCAACTGGAGTTCCGCCTCGGCCCCGGCGACTGCCTGATCTTCGACAACACCCGCCTGCTGCACGCCCGCACCGCCTTCGAGCAGGCCGGCGGCCGCCACCTCCAGGGCTGCTACGCCGACCTCGACGCGCTGTCCTCCACCCTCGCCGTCCTGCGCCGCAACGTCGCCGTCCTCGACGAACTGGAGGCGCTGTTCGCCGGCGAGGGCTCGGGCGAGTACCTCGGCGAGGCCGTCACCATGGCCCAACACATGCTCCAGGCCGGGCAGTTGGCCCGCCGGCAGGGCGCACCGCCGGCGCTGGTGGCGGCCGCCCTGCTGCACGACATCGGCCACTTCCACGGCAGCGGCCTGGAGCTGATGGCCGGCGCCGACAACCGCCACGGCGCGAAGGCCGCCGCCTGGCTGTCGCGCTGCTTCCCCGCCGCCGTCACCGAGCCCGTCCGGCTGCACGTCCCGGCCAAGCGGTACCTGTGCGCCGTCGAGCCCGACTACTTCGCCGAGCTGTCCCCCGCCTCGGTGCACACCCTCGGCCTCCAGGGCGGCCCGATGGGCGAGGACGAGGCCGCCGCCTTCGCCGCCGGGCCGTTCGCCGCCGACGCGGTGGCCGTCCGCCGCTGGGACGAGGCCGCGAAGGACCCGTCGGCCGCCGCCCCGGAGTTCGCCGAGTTCCGGCCGCTGCTGATGGCGCTGATGGGCTGAGCCTGCCGCGCTGTCAACCCCGACCATCGTCAGGGGCGCCGCCCGACTTTCGGGCCGGGTGGAACGGCGGTCGCCGCGCCTACCGTCCCGACCATGACGCACACGCACAGGAGTTCCAGGAGCACCGCCGCCCGTCCACGGCCCGTCCTCGCCGCCGCCCTGCTCGGCACGGGGGCGGGGGCGGTGGCCCTGCTGGCGCCGTCGGGCGGCGGAGCGGAGCCGGCCCGCTGGTCGGCCGCCGGCTACCGCCGGGTGGCGGACGCCGTCGCCGACGCCCCGCACGCGGTGGCCTCGCTGCTGGAACCGGCCACCGAGGCCGGACTGCTGGTACTCGGGCTGCTGCTGGCGTTCGGCTGGTGGACGGCCCGGGCCCGACGGGACGCGGGCGCGGTCGCGGGGGTGGCGCTGGTCGGGCTCGGCACGGTGCTGGCGTACGGGACGAGCGAGGTGCTGAAGGTCTTCCTCGACGAGGAGCGGCCCTGCCGGGCGCTGACCGGCCTGCCCGGCACGGCCGTCGCCGACTGCCCGCCGCCCGGCGACTGGTCGTTCCCCAGCAACCACGCCACCCTGGCGCTCGCGCTGGCGACCGGACTGGTGCTGCTGCGCCCGCGCTGGGCGCTGCTGGTCGTCCCCGTCGGCGGGGCCACGGCCGCGCTGCGGGTGGCGGCCGGCGTGCACTACCCGCACGACGTGCTCGCCGGGGCGGCGCTCGGCGGCGCCGTCACCGCGGCGGTGCTGCTCGCCCTGCGGCCGACGGCCACCCGCGCGGTGGCCGCGCTGACCGGGGCGCCGCTCCTCGGCCGACTGCTGTCGGCCCCGGCCACCGGGGCGTCAGTTGCCCACGCGCACACCGTCGATCAGCCCGGCCTCGTGCGCGAGGACGGCGGCGGCCGCCCGGTTGGCCACCCCCAGACGCGCCAGCACGGAACTCACATGGGCCTTCACGGTGCCCTCGACCACGCCCAGCCGGCGGGCGATCCGGCCGTTGGACAGCCCGGCGGCGACCAGCGCCAGCACCTCCCGTTCCCGGGCGGTCAGCGCGGCCACCTGTTCCCGGGCGGCGGTGCGCCGGTCGGCGGGCCCGCCGGCCCCGGTGGCGGCCAGGTGGGCGACCACCCGGGCGGCCACCTTCGGTGACAGGTAGGCCGCCCCCGCGGCCACCGCGCGCACCCCGGCGAGCAGTTCCTCGGGCTCGCCGGACTTGATCAGGAAGCCGTTCGCGCCACCGCCGAGGGCCCGCAGGATGTAGTCGTCCTCGCCGAAGGTCGTCAGCATCAGCACCCCGGTGGCCAGGCCGCCCCGACGGATCTCGGCGGCGGCCGCGATACCGTCCGTGCCCGGCATCCGGATGTCCAGCACGGCGACGTCCGGCCGGTGACGCCGCACCAGTTCGACCGCCTCCCGCCCGTCCCCGGCCTCGGCGACGATCTCGATCCCCGGGTCGGTGGCGAGCACGGCGCGCAGCCCCGCGCGGATCATCGGCTCGTCATCGGCGAGCAGGACCCGGATCGGTGCGGTGGTCATCGGCAACTCCAGTCAGATCATCGTCACAAGGTCAGGAAGCCAGCACGTCACGCGAGACCAGCCGGCCGTCCTGGAAGCACAGCCGGTACGCGTCGCCGGCCCGGTCCACGAACAGCTGGGCGGTGATCGCGTAGTGCACGCACGAGACGCCCTCGCCCGGCGGCGGCGCGGGCGTCGAGGGCCCGCTCGGCGGCAGGTACGGCAGGCGGTGGCCGGGCAGCACCCGCTCGACCGAGGCCCGGTCCTGCCCCACCTGGAGGGTCGCGTACACCTCCGGGTCCAGCACCGACAGGCTGACCACGTAGAACGTCCACATCCGCAGCGCCACCGTCAGCAGCACGGCCGTCGCCAGCGGGACGAGCACCACGGCGGCCAGCGTCCGGCCGACCTTGCGCCGGGCCCGCAGCAGTTCCCGCACCGGCGACGGCGCGGCGGCCGGCCCCGGCGCGACGGGCCCGGCGGGGCGTCGCGGCAGCTCGGCCGCCACCTCGAACCCGCCGTCCTCCCGCCGCCCGTGGACGAAGCTGCCGCCCGCGAGCCGGACCCGCTCGGCCAGCCCGACCAGGCCGCGCCCGCCGCCCGCCGCGGACACCGCCGGCCCGGGCCCGTTGGCCACACTGATCCGGGCGCCCCCGTCCGTGTACGCGACCCGCACGGTGACGGCCGTCCCCGGCGCGTGCTTGGCGGCGTTGGTCAGCGCCTCCTGCACCACCCGGTACGCGGCGTGCTCGGCGGCGCGCGGCAGCCCGTCCGGCTCGCCGGTGATCTCCGCCCGGACGTCCAGTCCGGCGGCCGCCGCGTCCGCCACCAGGTGCGGGATGTCCGAGTCGGCCGGGCCCCGGGCGGCGGCGTCCTCGTCCCCGGCGCGCAGCACGCCGATCACCTCGCCGAGCCGGTCGACGGCGGCCGCCGCACCCGCCCGGATCTCCTGCACGGCCTCCCGGTGCGGCGCGGCAAGGTCGGGGGCGAGCTTCAGCACCCCGGCGCGCAGCGCGATCAGGCTGAGGTCGTGCCCGAGGGCGTCGTGCATGTCCTGGGCGATCCGGGCCCGCTCCCGCAACCGGGCCTGCTCGGCGACGAGTTGCTGCTCGCGCTCCAGCCGCTCCGCCCGCTCCCACCCGGCCCGCACCAGCTCCTGCGACTGCCGCCAGAACCGGCCCAACAGCCACGGCCCCATCCCGGCGCACACCGCGAGCACTACGAACCGCAGCCCCAGCACGATCCACGCCGGCACCGACCCGACGACCAGCACCCCGCCCGCCACCAGCACGGCGAACACCACCACCGCCGGCCGCACCCGCTCCGTCCGCAACCCGGCCCAGAACGCGACCCCGACCGCCGGCACCACCCACCACAGACTGGCGACCCCCAGCCCCACACACACCGCCGCCACCACCGGCAGCCCGACCCCGCCCATCCGCATACCCACGACCCTACGACGCCCGCCCCCACCTGCGGATCTGCCGAAAGTCATACCCCGCCCCAGGGCCGGATCACCCGGCCGCGAAAACCTGCTCGGCAAAGAGCCCCCGCCTCCCTCACCGACAATGAACTCTTCATCAAATACGATAAGTTGACGCGCGGTGACAGGAAGTCGAGTCGCGGGAGCGGCCTTGGAACGGCGTCGCGTGTTCATCTCCTACAGCCGGCGCAACGAGAACGACCGCGCCCTGGCCGCACAGATCGAGGACGGCCTGCACCATCTCGCCCGCCGCCGACTGGGCCGGCTCTCCTCGGTCGCGGTGTTCCGGGACAGCACCGGCCTGGGCGCGAACAGCGACCTGCCCGGCGAGCTCATGAAGCACCTGGCAGCGGCGGACCACCTCATCTACCTGGCCTCACCGACGGCCGCGGCCTCGCCCTGGGTGGCCCGGGAGCTCGCCTTCTGGCGTCGACACAAGTCCGTGGACACGCTGTTGATCGCGCTGGCCGACGGCGACATCGCCTGGAACCCGCAGGCGGCGGACTTCGACTGGACCCGCACCACCGCGCTGCCCGGCGTGCTGAGCGGCGCGTTCCGCGACGTGCCGTTCTGGGTGGACCTGCGGGCGGTGCGCCCGAGTGCCCGCCGCCCCATGGCAGTGGGCAGCCCGTTCCGCGACCGGGTGGTGTCGCTGGCCGCGCCCGTCCACGGAATCGGCAAGGCCGACCTGGACAGCCGGGACCTGCGGCTGCAACGACGCCGCACCCGCAGCCTCCAGTGCCTGGTGACTTTCCTGACGCTGGCTCTGGTCGGCTCGGGTGTCGCCGGGTTCATCGCCGTGCGGCAGTGCAACCTGGCCCGCACCCGGCTCGCGGCGTTCCCGCGCCCTTCGCGCTGACCCTGCGAACGTCGGAACCCAGCTGCGCAAACCGCCTGCCGGCAGAAGTGACGGCCCCCGCTCAGTCGGCCAGGGCCGCCGTCAGGTCGATCTCCACCAGTTGGCCCCGGTAGCCGAGGGCCGCGACGCCCAGCAGGGTGCTGGCGGTGGTGAGGGCGGGGGCGAGCGGGCCGGTGCGCAAGTGGTCCCAGGCGGCGGCGAGTTCGTCGCGGCGGTCGCTCACCACGTAGATGACCGAGCGGACCACCCGCTCCGGGCCGGCGCCGACCGCACGCAGGGCGAGGAGCGAGTTGGCCACCACCTGGTCGAGCTGCGCGAACAGGTCGCCCTCGCCGACCAGGGCCCGGTCCGCGTCCAGCGGGCACTGCCCGGCCAGGTGCGCGGTGCGGCCGGCCTCGACGACGGTGATGTGGGCGTAGCCGGCGGTGGGGTGGAGTTCGGCGGGGCTGAGGCGCGTGATCCCGGTCATCCCCCCATGCTCGCCCACCCGCCGGCGCCCCGCACCCGGGATTTCAGTCGTTCTCCCGCGCGTGCCGCGAAAGCGCCGACGAGGCGAGGGAGTTGTGGATGGAGAACGCCACCGTCCCCGGCAGGTACCGGTCCTGCGACCACTCCACGGGCGTGCCGGTCGGGTCGGTGGTGCGCCGCTTCTCGCGCAGCAGCGGGCTGCCGCGCCGGCAGCCGAGCAGGCGGGCGTCGTCGGCGTTGGCGCCGACCACGTCGATGGTGTGGTCGGCGTCGCTGAACAGGATGCCGTGCTCGCGCAGCGGTTCGGTGTGCGAGACGGCGTCGGGCGGGAGTTGGGCGACGAGTTCGCCGACCCTGGGCGGGTAGACGGTGCGTTCGACCATGACGGGGGTGCCGGAGAGGGTGCGCAGCCGGAGCATGACGTAGACCTCGGTGCCGGCTTCGAGGCGCAGCTGTTCGCGTTCGGCGGCGTCGGCGGGGCGGCGGACCATGGATTCGAGCCGCCCGCCGGGCTCCTCGCCCATCGAGCGGGCCCAGTGGGTGAAGGAGAGCAGTTCGGAGAACGACTGCACGCGGGCGCTGCCGAGGACGACCCGCCGGGTGCCGCGGCGGGAGGTGACGAGGCCGTCGGCGCGCAGCAGGGCGAGGGCCTGGCGGACGGTGCCGCGGGAGACGCCGTACTGCTCGGCGAGGGCGCCCTCCGCCGGCAGCCGTCCGGCGTCGCCGAACGAGCCGGAGGTGATCGCTTCGCGCAGGTCGGCGGCCACCTTGCGGTAGAGCGAACCGGCGGCGCTGTCCTGGTCGGATGCCACGTGCGTCGAGTCCCTTGGCTGGTAAGGAGATTGGGCCGTGTCCGCGGCGTGATCGCGCGTACACCATTGACTGTAGCCGCTGCCGCCGGACGGCCCGGTCCGGGGCGCGACCGTTCCGACAGCCGCCCCCTGTACTGGGCCGTCCGTTCACTTTCCCGTCACCGGCCTCGGGCGTACTTACCTCGGGCGACGGAAGTTGGCTGGCCAACTTGGCCGCGTACCTGCCGCGCCGCGCACCGAACACCTCTTGTGATCTCTGCAGCTCCACTTCCTCCAGGAGACCCTCCCGTGACCGTGCACCGCCACCGCGCCGCCGCCCTCGCGGCCGTGCTGACCGCTGCCGCACTCTCCCTCTCCGCCTGCGGCTCCGCCGGCTCGACCGCCAAGTCCGGCGACGCCAAGGGCGGTTCGGGCAACGCGAAGACCGCCACCTCGCTGGCCGACTTCGGCGGCATGGACGGCCTGGTCGCCGCCGCGAAGAAGGAGGGCAAGCTGCACGTCATCACCCTCCCGCGCGACTGGGCCAACTACGGCAAGCTGATGGACGACTTCAAGGCGAAGTACGGCATCGAGATCGAGGACGAGAACCCGGACGGCTCCAGCCAGGACGAGATCAACGCGGTCAAGTCCCGCAAGGGCCAGGACCGCGCGCCCGACACCCTGGACCTGGGTTCGGCGTTCGCGCTGTCCGCCGCCAAGGAGGGCATCCTCGCCCCGTACAAGGTCGCGAACTTCGACAAGATCCCGGACACCATGAAGGACCCGGCCGGCCTGCGGGTCAACGACTACGGCGGCTACATCTCGATCGGCTGCGACGCCAAGAAGGTCGCGGTCTGCCCGAAGACCTTCGCCGACCTGCTGAAGCCCGAGTACAAGGGCCAGGTCGCGCTGAACGGCAACCCGACCAAGTCCGGCTCGGCGTTCGGCGGCGTGTACGCGGCCGCGCTCGCCAACGGCGGTTCGCTGGACAACATCCAGCCCGGCATCGACTTCTTCGCCAAGCTGAAGCAGTCCGGCAACTTCAACCCGGTCGAGTCCACCCCGGCCACCGTCGAGAAGGGCGAGACCCCGATCTCGATCGACTGGTCGTACCTGAACGCCGGCTACACCGACGAGTTCAAGGGCAAGGGCATCGACTGGCAGGTGACGATCCCCGCCGACGGCTCCTACGCCCAGTTCTACAACCAGGCCATCAACAAGGACGCCCCGCACCCGGCGGCCGCCCGCCTGTGGATGGAGTTCCTGTACTCGGCCGAGGGCCAGAACGGCTTCATGGGCGGCTACGCCACCCCGGCGCTGTTCGACGCCATGAAGAAGGACGGCACCCTGGACACCGCCGCCGCGGCCAAGCTGCCGGCCGTCGAGAAGCCGTTCACCACCTTCCCCAGCTCGGAGCAGATCGACGCGGCCAAGAAGGTCGTGACCGAGAACTGGGCCAAGGCGATCGCGGGCTGATCACCGACATGACCACGGCTCCCACCCCGGTGCCGGCCCCGGCCGCCGCTGACCTCAGCGGCGGCCCGGTGGCCACCGGCACCGCCACGACCTCCCCCACCCCCGCGAAGCCCGCCGGACGCCGCCTGCTGAGCGGCAGGTCCTGGCTGGCCACGCTCCCGCTGCTGGTGTTCTTCCTGATCGGCTTCGGCCTGCCCGCCGTCGCCATCGTCACGGGCGCGTTCACCGTCTCCAGCGACGCGGAGACCGGCGCGGGCTCGTTCACCACCGCCAACCTCACCGACTCGGTGCAGGGCGCCTACTGGACGGCCCTGGTCTCCAGCGTGAAGCTGTCCGCGCTCACCGCGCTGATCGGCACCGTGGTCGGCGTCCCGATCGCCCAGGCGGTCCTCACCTCCCGGTTCCGGGTACTGCGCGAGGCGGTGCTGACCGCCTCCGGCGTGCTCGCCAACTTCGGCGGCCTGCCGCTGGCGTTCGCCTTCGTCGCCACCCTCGGCAACGCCGGCGAGCTGACCAAGCTGTTCCACCTGACCGACCACGGCTGGTCGCTGTACAGCTTCACCGGCCTGACCATCGCCTACCTGTACTTCCTGGTGCCGCTGATGGTGCTCACCATCACCCCGGCCCTGGAGGGCCTGCGGGTCCAGTGGCGCGAGGCCGCCCAGAACAACCGGGCCACCGGCCTCCAGTACTGGCGGCACGTCGCGCTGCCGATCCTGTTCCCGTCCCTGCTCGGCGGCTTCGTGCTGCTGTTCGGCTCGGCGTTCGCCGCGTACGCCACCGCCGCCGCGATGGTCGGCGCCACCGTCCCGCTGATCAGCCGCCAGATCGCCGACGCGCTGTCCGGCAACGTGCTGACCGGCCAGGGCAACCTGGCCCTGGCGCTCAGCCTGGACATGATCATCGTCGCCGTCCTGGTGATGGCCGTCTACCTGCCCCTCCAGCGCCGGAGTGCCCGATGGCTCAGCTGATCTCCCGTCTGCGGGTCTGGCGCGGGGCGGTCCTGCTGCTGGCCGGCCTGTACTTCCTGATCCCGATGGCCGCCTCGGTGTGGTTCTCCATCGACGACCCCAACGGCACCGTCTCCTTCGACGCCTACACCGGGCTGCTGTCCGCCCCGGGCTTCACCGACAGCCTGGTGCTCACCCTCGAACTCGCCGCCGCCACCGTCGTCGTGCTGCTGCTCCTGCTGGTCCCCGCGATGATCGCGGTCCGGCTCGGCTCGCCGAAGCTCCGACCGGTGCTCGAAGTGGTCTGCACCCTGCCGCTGGTGGTGCCGCCGGTCGCGCTGACCGCCGGCCTGATCGGCGTGCTCCGCTGGGGCCCCGACTACCTGATGGACACCCCGTTCTTCCAGACCTTCGTGTTCATCCAGCAGCCCGAGTTCCCGCTGGTCCTGGTGATCGCCTACGTGCTGATGGCCATGCCGCTCGCCTACCGCGCCCTCGACTCCGGCCTGCGCGCCGTGGACGTCCGCACCCTGGTCGAGGCCGCCCGCAACTGCGGCGCGAGCTGGCCCCGCGCCGTCGTCCAGGTGATCCTGCCGAACCTGCGCGGCGCCCTGCTGAACGCCTCCTTCCTCACCCTGGCCCTGGTCCTCGGCGAGTTCACCACCGCCTCGATCCTCGGCTACCAGCCCTTCGCCGTGTGGATCTACTCGGTCGGCAACAGCCAGGGCCAGATGTCCGTCGCGGTGTCCGTGCTCAGCCTGCTGATCACCTGGGTGCTGCTGCTCCTGCTGGCCGCCGCCGGCCGCGAGCGCCGCCACAAGACCGCCACCGCCTCCTGAGCCACCCCCGGAGACCACCACCCATGAGCACCGCCACCGTCGCCCCCGCCACCAGCGCCACCGTCGAATTCCGCTCCCTGCGGCGGCAGTTCGGCACCACCACCGCCCTCGACGGCCTCGACCTGACGGTCGAACCGGGCGAACTCCTCGCCCTGCTCGGCCCGTCCGGCTGCGGCAAGACCACCGCGCTGCGCATCCTCGCCGGGTTCGAGACCCACGACTCCGGCGAGGTCCTGGTCGACGGCGAGGACATCACCCGGATCCCCGCCCACCGGCGCGACGCGGGCATGGTCTTCCAGTCCTACAGCCTCTTCCCACACCTGACCGCCGCCGACAACGTCGCCTTCGGCCTGCGCATGCGCGGCGTCGCCAAGCCCGAACGCCGCAGGCGCGCCCACGAGTTGCTCGAACTCGTCGGCCTCCCGCAGCGCGCCGAGCACTACCCGCACCAGATGTCCGGCGGCCAGCAGCAGCGCATCGCCCTCGCCCGCGCGCTCGCCCTCCAGCCCCGCGTCCTGCTCCTCGACGAGCCGCTCTCCGCGCTCGACGCCAAGGTCCGCCTCTCGCTGCGCGAGGAGATCCGCCGCCTCCAGCAGGAACTCGGCATCACCACCCTGTTCGTCACCCACGACCAGGAGGAGGCCCTCTCGATGGCCGACCGGGTCGCCGTCCTGCGCGCCGGGCAGCTCGAACAGTGCGCCACGCCCTCCGAGCTCTACAACCGGCCGGCGACGGCGTTCGTCGCCGAGTTCGTCGGCACCATGAGCCGCATCCCGTGCTCGCGCACGGCCGACGGGCAGGTCGAGGTGCTCGGCCACCGCCACCCCGTCGACGGCGACCTCCCCGCCGACGGCGACCTGCACGTCCTGGTCCGCCCCGAGAACGTCCAGCTCGCCCCCGCCGCCGACGGCCCCGCCCAGGTCGTCGCCGCCTCCTTCCTCGGCGCCGTCACCCGCCTCACCGTCCGCCTCCCCGACGGCACCGAGATCAAGTCCGACCTCCCCACCGAGACCGCCACCACCCTCCCCCTCGGCACCCACGCCACCCTCACCCTCCCCCCGCGCCCCGTCCTCGTCGACCGCGCCACCCCCTGACGCCCACCCCACGCCCGCCCCCGCCCCCGCCCCGTCAGGGGCGCATGGGGGCACCTCGCGCCCCGTCAGGGGCGCGGGG
>NZ_JBSGDD010000082.1:0-33164 GCF_053602195.1 Kitasatospora sp. NPDC004531
CTACCTCGGCGTCGGACTCGACGTCCTGGGCAACTACTTCGGCGACTGGGAGCACCGCGGCAACGGCTGCCCCACCCGCTCCCCGGCCGGCACCGCCTTCCGCATCCCCGCGCCCGGCCCCAACATGGTCACCCTGCGCGGGCCCGGCGACGGCCTCGAAGGGTACTGCTTCCTGACCGCCACCACCAGTAACTTCTCGACTGCCGGCCCCTGGCCCTCCACCCTCCCCGGCAGCCTGCAGGGCCCGCTCACCTTCCTGCCGCCCGGCGTGACGCCCGCTCAGGCGCAGACGCTGCTGGAGCCGTCCCGCCGCCGGGTCAACGTCCACCTGACGCCCGCGCCGGCCCCCGTGCTGACCGTCACCGTCGACTTCAACGACGGCACCGGCCCGCACCAGGTCCTGCAGACCGCCGCGCCCCAACCCGTCCCCGCCACCTACAAGTTCGGCTTCGCCGGCTCGACCGGCCTGTTCACCGACGTCCACCTGATCCGCAACGTGGTGATCCACACCGATCAGCCGCTGCCGGAGCTCAACCTCGTCAAACAGGCCCACCAGCCGCTGCCGGCCGACCTCACCGTGGGCTCGCCGATCCCGTACGACTTCGTCGTCACGAACTCCGGGAACGTGCCCATCGACAACCTCGGCGTCACCGACCCGAAGGTCGGCCCCGTCAGCTGCCCGGTGACCGTCCTGCAACCCGGCGAGACCGTCACCTGCACGGCGGCGTACCTGATCATCGCCGCCGACGCGGCCGCCGGCTACGTCCGCAATACCGCCCGGGCCACCGGGACCGCCGACGGCGCACCCGTCCAGTCGCCGCCGTCGTCGGAGGAGCTGCCGGTGGTGGCCCCGCCCGGCCTGGAAGTGACCAAGACGGTCGACTTCCCCGGGCCGTTCCAGGTCGGCGACCTCGTGCGCTACACCTACCTCGTCACCAACACCGGCGGCACCCAGCTGACCGGCCTCACCCTCGACGACGACAAGACCACCGACCTCTTCTGCCTCACCACCACCCTGGCGCCGCGCGGCAGCCCCGGCGACAGCACCCAGTGCCACGGCAGCTACGTGATCACCGCCGCCGACGCGGACGCCGGACAGGTCACCAACCGCGCCACCGCCACCGCGACGGCCGCTGGCCAGCCCGTCACCTCCCCCGAGACCCAGGCCACCGTCCCCGTCGTCGGCCCGTCCTCCCTGGACCTCGCCAAGGCGACGACCACCCCCGGCTCGGTCCACGCCGGAGACGCCCTCACGTACACCTACACGGCGACCAACACCGGCACGACGACGCTCAAGGACCTCGTCGTCACCGACGATCACATCACCGACGTCACCTGCAACGCCACCGACCTCGCCCCCGGCCAGCAGGCCTCCTGCACCGGCGGCTACGTCGTCACCGACGCCGACGTCGCCCTCGGTCACCTCGTCAACCGGGCCCAGGCAGCCGCCACCAACCCCGAGGGCGGTCTCGTGCTGAGCCCCTACGCCGAAGTGCTCCTCCCCGTGGAGGGGATCGCCGAACTGCGCCTCGAAAAGACGGCCGACTCCCCGGGCCCGTTCCGGGCGGGCGACACCGTCACCTACACCTACACCGTGACCGACACCGGCACCGGCACAGCGGAGGTACACGAGCTCATCGTCCACGACAACCACATCCCGTCCGTCGAATGCGCCGCCACGGTGCTGCGCCCCGGCGAGAGCACGACCTGCCACGGCTCCTACCAGGTGCACGAAGGGGACGCCCTGGTCGGCCACGTGACGAACTCGGCCCACGCGGAGGGCCGCGACCCCTCCGGGCGGCTGGTGGAGAGCCCGTCGGTCGAGGCCACCGTCCCGGTGCTGGGCGAGGGCGCGCTGCTGCTCGAAAAGTGGTCCGACCGCCCGGGCCCGTTCCACCTGGGCGAGCCGGTGACGTACACCTACCAGGTGCGGAACACCGGAACGGCGGCGGTGGACGGCCTGACCGTGCAGGACGACCACATCCCGTCGGTGGACTGCGAGACGACGACACTGGAGCCCGGCCAAGTCACCCGGTGCAGCGGGACCTACTACGTCACCGTCGAGGACGTGGTGGCCGGCCAGGTGGTCAACACCGCCGTGGCGCACGGCACCGACACCCAGGGCCGGCCGGTGGAGAGCCCGCCGGTCTCCGTCCGTGTCCCGGTGGAAGGCAACGCCGAGCTGCACTTCGCCAAGTCGGTCGACTCACCCGGCCCGTTCCGGGTGGGCGACACCGTGCCGTACACCTACACCGTGGGCAACAGCGGAACGGTGCCGGTCCACTCCCTCACGGTGGTGGACGACCACGTCCCGTCGGTCGCCTGCGAACGGGAGCAGTTGAACCCCGGCGAGCTCACGCTGTGCCACGGCTCCTACGTCGCCACGGAGGCGGACGCGGTGGCCGGGCGGGTGACCAACACGGCCCACGCGGAGGCCCTCGACCACCTGGGCCGGCCGGTGGTGAGCCCACCGGACGAGGCGACCGTCCCGGTGCTGGGCGAGGGCCGCCTGACGATCGAGAAGGCGGCCGACGCCGCCGGCCCGTTCCACGCCGGCGACACCGTCGCCTACACCTACACCGTCATCAACTCCGGTACCGCGACCGTGGACGGCCTGATCGTGCTCGACGACCACGTCCCGTCGGTGACCTGCGCCCTGACGACGCTGCTCCCCGGCCGGGCCACGCTGTGCCAGGGGACGTACACCGTCACCGGGGGCGACGCGCGCGAAGGCCAGGTGACCAACACCGCCTTCGCGCACGGGACCGACTACCCGGGCCACCCGGTGGACAGTCCGCCCGTCTCCGTCACCGTCCCGGTGCTGGGGACCGCCGAGCTGAGCCTCGCCAAGGGGGCCGACCGCCCGGGTCCGTTCCGGCTGGGCGACCCCGTCACCTACACGTACACGGTGGCCGACACCGGCACGGCGGCCGTGCACGACCTGACCGTCGCCGATGACCGCATCGCGTCGGTGACCTGCGACGACACCACGCTGAACCCCGGCCAGGCCACCCAGTGCCACGGCACCTACGTCATCACGGCGGCGGACGTGCGGGCGGGCACCGTGACCAACACCGCCTACGCGGAGGGCGCGGACCCGCAGGGCCTGACCGTGCGGAGCCCGTCGGCCGAGGCGACCGTGCCCGTCGTCGGCGAGGGCGCGCTGGTCCTCGGCAAGGCCGCCGACGCCGCCGGGCCGTTCCGCGCCGGCGACACCGTCCCCTACACCTACACCGTGACCGACACCGGCACCGCGGCCGTGCACGACCTGACCGTCACGGACGACCGCGTCACGTCGGTGACCTGCGACAGCACGACGCTGAACCCGGGCGGGAGCACGCTCTGCCACGGCTCGTACGTGGTGACGGCGGCGGACGTGCAGGCAGGCTCCGTGACCAACACCGCGCACGCCTCGGGCACCGATCCCCAGGGCCAGACCGTTCAGAGCCCGCCCGCCCAGGTCACCGTCGACATCCTCGGCAACCCCGAACTCACCCTGGAGAAGACCCCCACCGGTGCGGGCCCGTTCCACGTCGGCGACACCGTCGCCTACACGTACACGGCGACCAACGCGGGCACCGCCGCCCTGCACGACCTGACGGTGACCGACGACCACGTGGCGACGGTGACGTGCGACCTGACCACATTGAACCCGGGCGGGAGCACGCTCTGCCACGGCACGTACGTGGTGACGGCGGCGGACCTGGCGGCCGGCCAGGTGACGAACACTGCCCGGGCGAGCGGCACCGACCCGTCGGGCCGGCCCGTGCAGAGCCCGCCGGTCGAGGCCACGGTCACGGTGACGGGCGTCGCGGCGCTCGGCCTCGCGAAGGCCGCCGATGCCGCGGGCCCGTTCCACGCCGGCGAGTCGGTGTCCTACACCTACACCGTCACCAACACCGGCACGGCGGCGGTGCACGACCTCGTGGTGGCGGACGACCACGTCACGGCGGTGACCTGCGACGCGACCGCCCTGAACCCGGGCGGGAGCACCCTGTGCCACGGCACGTACGTGGTCTCGGCGGCGGACGCGGTGGCCGGCCAGGTGACGAACACCGCGCACGCCTCGGGCATGGACCCGGAGGGTGCGGCCGTGCACAGCCCGCCGGCCCGGGCCACCGTGCCCGTCGCGGGGGAGGGCCGGCTGCTCCTGGAGAAGGCGGCCGACGCGGCGGGCCCGTTCCACGTCGGCGAGTCGGTGTCGTACACCTACACCGTGATCAACACCGGCACGGCGGCGGTGCACGACCTCGCGGTGGCGGACGACCACGTCACCGCGGTGACCTGCGACGCGACCACGCTGGACCCCGGCCGGAGCACCCTGTGCCACGGCACCTACCTGGTGACGGAGGCGGACGCCTCGGCCGGCCACGTGACCAACACCGCCCGGGCGAGCGGCGCCGACCCGTCGGGCCGGCCCGTGCAGAGCCCGCCGGCGGAGGCGACCGTCCCCGTTGCAGGCGCGTCGGCGATCGGCCTCGTGAAGAGCGCCGATGCCGTCGGGCCGTTCCGCGTCGGCGACACGGTGTCCTACACCTACACGGTGACGAACAGTGGCTCGACGGTGCTGACGGGCGTCGCGGTGTCGGACGACCGCGTGGCGTCGGTGGAGTGCGAGGCGACCACCCTGGCGCCGGGCGCGAGCACCGCCTGCCGGGGTACGTACGTCGTGACCGGGCAGGACGTCGAAGCCGGCCATGTCACGAACACCGCGCACGCGAGCGGCGCCGACCCGGAGGGGCGGGCGGTGGTCAGCGCGCCGAGCACTGTGACGGTGGAGACAGCGGCGGGCGCGTCGGCGATCGGCCTCGTGAAGAGCGTCGATGCCGTCGGGCCGTTCCAGGTCGGCGACACGGTGGACTACACCTACACGGTGACGAACAGCGGCTCGACGGTGCTGACGGGCGTCGGGGTGTCGGACGACCGCGTGGCGTCGGTGGAGTGCGAGGCGACTACCCTGGCGCCGGGCGCGAGCACCACCTGCCGCGGCAGCTACCTGGTCACGGCGCAGGACGCGCGGGCGGGCCAGGTGACCAACACCGCGTCGGCCTCGGCGCGGGACCCGCAGGGGGAGGCGGTGCACAGCGGCCAGGCGCAGGTCCGCGTGACGGTGCAGGCGTGCTCGCCGAAGGGCAGGCACGGCGAGGGCTGCGCGAAGGCGCCCGGCCGCGGCGGTCCCTCGGCGCGGCCGCACGGCGGTGCGGGCCTGCCGGACACGGGCGCGCCCGGGGCGCTGGCCTGGGCCGGTCTGGCCGGTGGCGACTGCTGACGGTGGGCGGCGTGCTGCTGGTGCGGGCCCGTCGCCGGACCGACTGACGGGGCAGCGCCCGCCCTCCCGGGCCGGACGGGAGGACGGGCGCGGAGTCGACCGGTCGCCCCTGGCGCCTTCGGGCACCAGGGGCGCTGTCGCGCGCCCGGCCCGGCGCCGGGACGCACCCGCCGGTCACTCGCGCAGGCCGATGGCCTCCGTCGGGCGGGCCCGCAGGACGAGGCGGGTGGGGAGCAGGATCGCGGTGAGGCCGATGAGGGCGGTCAGGGCAGCGACGGCCAGGTGGAGCAGCGGAGGGATGTGCGGCACCGGCGAGCCGGTCAGGCCGAGGCTGACGGTGCTGAGCGGGAGAAGGGGGACCGCCGTGCCGACGGCCAGCGCGATGGCGACGACCAGGACGGCCTCGACCCGCATCATGCGCATGATCTGGGCCGGCGGGGCGCCGATCAGACGGAGCAGGGCGAACTCGCGGGTGCGGCCGAGGGTGGCGAGGACGAGGGTGTTGGCGACGGCGACGGCGAGGTAGCCGAAGACCAGGGCCAGGGGCAGCGCGCTGGTCAGGACCGATGCCCCGGCCTGCTCGCGTTGGGCGGCCGAGAGTCCGCCGCGGTCGAGCACGGTCAGGCCGGGGTAGCGGTCGGCCAGGCCGCGCAGGGCGGTAGCGACCCGGTGCGGGTCGACGCCGGCGGCGGTCTTGACGAAGACGGCGTCCTCGAGCCGGCGGGAGCTGTGGGCGAGCACCGCGTCCTGCGGGAGCGTCACGTCGCCGAAGCCGAGGCCCCGCTCGTAGATCGCGACCACGACGGGCCCGACCTGGGCGCCGTCGGGGAGGTTCAGCCGGATCCGGCTGCCGATGCCCGCGCCCAGGGTGGCGGCCGCGCCGGCGCTGACGGCGACCGTGTCGCCGTGCAGGTCGGCGAGGCGGCCGGCGGTGACACCGAGATCGACGGTGCGCTCGGCGGGGCCCGAAGTGAGGCCCTGCGCCTGGTACTTGAAGATCTCCGGCGAGCCGAGGACCTTCCGTGAACCGTGCACCTCGACCCGCACCACGCCGGTCGCGGCGGCGACCCCGGGCGTGGTTGCGGCGGCGTCGACCACTCCCGGCGGCAGCCCGCCCGGACCGCCCTGCAGGGTGAACTCGGCGATGACGCCCGCCGCCGCCTGTTCCTCGGCCGCGGCCGCGGTGGTGGTCGGGATGCCCAACTGCACCAGCGCGAAGCCGATTGCCAGGGTGAGCGGTCCGATCCCGGCCGCCAGCCGCCGCGCGTGGGCCTGGGCGTTGGCCACCGCCAGCCGGCCGTGCGGGCCGGTGCGGCGGCGGATCGGGCCTGCCGCCGCCCGGAGCGCCAGGCGGACCACGGGCGGGGCGAGCACCAGCACCGCGATGATCATGACGAGGCCGCCGGTGCCCGCGCCGGCCACCGCGAAGACGCTGCCGAAGAAGAGCGGCAGCAGTGACGCCCCGGCGCCGAGCAGGAGCAGCAGCACGCCGAAGAACGTCCGGGCTCGGCCCAGGGCCGCGGGTTCGGCGCCGGCCTCGCCGAGGGCCTCCACCGGCCGGACCGCGGCCGCCTTGCGGACCACCCCGAGCGCGGCCGCTTCGGCGGCGAGCACCGAGGCGAGGACGGCGACCGCGCACGGCACCGGGCCGGCCGAGAGCGCGAAGTCGTCCGGGATCACGCCGATCGCGCCCAGCGCGCCCATCAGTGCCTTCGCCACCAGGATGCCGGGCAGGCAGCCGATCACGGACGCGGCCAGCGAGACGATCAGGACCTCGATCGCCGTCATCCGGGCGATCTGGCGCGGGGTGGCGGCGACGGCCCGCAGCAGGGCGAGTTCGCGGCGCCGCTGGTGCACGGCCAGCGCCAGGGTGCTCGCCACCACGATCATCGCGATCAGGACGACGGTCGCACCGAGCGAGGCCGCCAGCTCGACCAGGTCGGACCGGGCGGAGGCGATGTCCGGGAACTCCACCCGGCTCCGGTCGTCGCCGAGGCGGGTGTCGGCGGCTCCGGCCAGCTTGCGGTCGATCCGGTGCGCCACCGTGCCGGGGTCCGCGCCGGGTACGAGCAGCACCCCGACGGCGTCGATCCGGTCGGGGCGGCCGGAGAGCGTGGCGGCCTCGGCGTCGGTGAAGAACAGGGCCGCCGAGCGCAGCGGCCCGTCCGCGCCGCCGAGCGCAGCCACACCGGTGACGGTGTACTCCCGTGCCCCCTGCGTGGTGGCCAGCCGCACCCGCTGCCCGGGTGACACCTTCACCTGCCGGGCCAGCCCCGCGTCCAGCACCACTTCGCCGGCCTGTTCCGGAGCCCGGCCGCGGTCCAGCACGAACGGGCCCAGCACGGCGCTGGACCAGCCGTGGCCGGCCGATGCACCGCCTCCGCCCAACCGGCCGCGGGCGTCGACCAGCTGGGCGGGGAAGGAGATGTCCGGCACCGCCTGCCGGACGCCCTCGACGCCGGCCACCAGTGCGGCCGCCCCCCGGTCCAGGGGCGCGGGCCGGGCGAGCGGCTTCTGCCTGGTCTTGCCGTCGGTGACCTTGAACGACTGCTTTCCGCCGACGACCACCGGCGCGCCCGCGTAGCGCTGGACGGGCGCGCCGGGTCCGAGGCCGGACTGCAGCAGGACGCCGAACGCGGTGATCAGCATCGACGCCCCGAGCAGCGCGACGAACGCGCCGACCAGACCGGCCCTTCGTTCGCGCAGGGTCATCAGGACGAGCCTGAACTCCATCCGTTCACCACTCCCGGTCGAGGCGGGCCATCCGCGCGGCCACGCGTTCGGCGGTCGGGGCGTCCATCGCCTCGGCGAAGGCGCCGTCGGCCAGGAAGACCACGCGCTGGGCGAAGGAGGCCGCGATCGGGTCGTGCGTCACCATGACGACGGTGTTGCCCTCGCGGTCGACGATCTCCCGCAGCAGGGCGAGGACGTGACGGCCGGTACGGCTGTCGAGGGCGCCGGTCGGCTCGTCGGCGAAGACGACCTCGGGCCGGGTGATCAGCGCCCGGGCGATCGCCACCCGCTGCCGCTGGCCGCCGGAGAGTTGCGCGGGCCGGTGGCGCAGCCGGTCGGCCAGGCCCACCCGGCCGGCGACCTCCGCCAGCCGGCCGGGTTCGGACGGGCGCCCGGCGAGCAGCTGCGGCAGCGCGATGTTCTCCGCCACCGTCAACGAGCCGAGCAGGTTGTACGCCTGGAAGACGAAGCCGACGCGGTCCCGGCGCAGCATGGTCAGTTGCGCCTCGTCCAGCGCCGCCAGATCGGTGCCGCCGAGCCGGACCGTGCCGGTGGTCGGCCGCTCCAGGCCGGCCGCGCAGTGCAGGAAAGTGCTCTTGCCGGCACCGGACGGGCCCATCACCGCGGTGAACGTGCCGCGGCCGAAGTCGAGGCTGAGGTCGCGCAGGGCCGCCACTTCGCCCGCGCCCCGGCCGTAGGTCTTGCCGACCGACCGGAGTTCCACCGCCGTTGCCCCACTGTGCGCCATCGCGTCTCCTTCCGTGCCACCGATCTCGGGTCGCCTCGACGCTAGGGCTGCGACTCCGTCAGGGGCCATGGCGCTGACTGGAGTTGAGAGGTGCAGTGGACTGCACCTGGGGCCGGGTGGACCCGGCCCCCCTGGTAGCGTGAGCGGCCGAGGGGGCTCGACTGGTATGGATGGCACTGCGCGGCGGCCGCCGGTTCGGCGCGGGCCGGGCGGGGCGGCGACCTGGCGGGAGTTCGCCGGGCGCACGAGTCGGTCGCTGCGGTACCTGCTGGCGGCCGGCGGCACCGCTGTGCCGGCGCTGTTCGGCCTCTACGCCATGGTCGCAGTGCTGGCGTTGAGCCTGGTGGGGCCGGGCCTGGCGCTGCTGCCACCCGCGCTGGTCCGGCTGCGGCGCGCGGCGGACGTCCACCGTCGGCGGGCGGGGCGCTGGCTGGAGTGCGAGATCCGCTCCGACTACCGGCCGGCGGAGGGGAAGGTGCTGGCCCGGGCGCAGGCGATGCTCGCCGACCGGGCGACGTGGAGCGACCTGCTGTGGCTGCTCGGGCACGCCGTGCTCGGCACGGTCGGCGCCGCGCTGGCACTGGGGCTGTGCGCGGGGGCGGTCAGCTGGCTGACCGTTCCGCTGTGGTGGCAGCTGGTGCCGGAGCCTGCGCAGTTCCTGGTCTGGGACATCGACTCGTGGGGAGCCGCGCTGACGGCCTGCCTGGTCGGCGCGGTCTACGGCGCGCTGGCGGGACTGCTGCTGCCGTGGTGGGCGCAGCTGCACGCGCTGCTGACCCGGGCACTGCTCGGACCGCGCCGGCGCCGCACCTCGCTGGCCGAGCGGGTGGCGGAGCTGACCGTCACCCGGGCCGAGGCGCTGGAGGCGCACGCCGCCGAACTGCGGCGCATCGAGCGGGACCTGCACGACGGGGCACAGGCCGGACTGGTGGCGGTGGCGCTGCGCCTGGCCGTGATGAAGCAGGTGCTCCGCAGCGACCCCGATCGGGTGCCCGAACTGCTCGACCAGGCACGCGAGTTGACGGACCGGGCGGTCGAGTCGCTGCGGGTCGCGGTCCGTTCGATCTGTCCGCCGGTGCTGGTGGACCACGGCCTGGCGGAGGCGGCCCGAGCGCTGGTGGCGGCCTGCCCGGTGCCGACCACGCTGGACGTCGAGCAGGCGCCGAAGGGCAGCCGGGCGCCCATCGCGGTGGAGACGGCGGCCTACTTCGTGCTGTCCGAGGCGCTGACCAACGTCGCCAAGCACAGTGGGGCCGCGAGCGCCCGGGTGGAGCTGCGGCTCACCGGGAGCCGTCTGCACATCGCGGTGCACGACGACGGGAAGGGCGGGGCGGCCACCGGTACCGGAGCCGGAGCCGGTACCGGCTCCGGTCCGGGCAGTGGGATCAGCGGCATCAGGCGCCGGGTGGCCGCCTTCGACGGCGTCACCGAACTGCACAGCCCGCCCGGCGGGCCGACCGAACTTCGAGTGGAGCTGCCGTGCGGATCGTGATCGCCGAGGACAACGCCCTGCTGCGCGAGGGCCTGGCGCTGCTGCTGACCAGTGTCGGCCACCGGATCTGCGCGACGGTCGAGCACGGCGACGCCCTGGTGCCGACGCTGCTCGAACACCGTCCGGACATCGCCGTGCTGGACGTCCGACTGCCCCCGACCTTCCACGACGAGGGGCTGCGCGGTGCGATGGCCGCGCGGGAGGTCCTGCCCGACCTGCCCGTCCTGGTCCTCTCCCAGTACGTCGAACACGTTCGCGCCACCCAACTGCTCGGCAACGGTGCGGCCGGGGTGGGGTACCTGCTCAAGGACCGGGTGGGGCAGGTGGAGGAGTTCCTCCAGGCGCTGGAGCGGGTGGCGGGCGGCGGGGTGGCGATGGACCCCGAGGTGATCTCCCAGCTGATGGTCCGCCGGACCCGCGACGACCCGCTGGACGTGCTCAGTTCGCGCGAACGCGAAGTGCTGTCGCTGATGGCCGAGGGGCACGGCAACGGCGCGATCGGCGCGCTGCTGTTCATCGCGGAGACCTCCGTGAACAAGCACATCGGCAACATCTTCGCCAAGCTCGGCCTGCCGGCCACCGACGGCGGCCACCGCCGGGTGCAGGCCGTGTTGGCGTACCTCGACTCCAGCGACGCCCGGGCGGGCTGACCACACCTCGGAGGTGCAGAAAAGTGCACCCCGAAGACGGTGGTGGGCGTCAGTGTCAAAGCGGCCCGGGCGGCGTTGAATTCACTGTGCGGCGGGCGAGACGGTCGTCCGCGAGACGCTCACGGTGAAGAGGAGATCCGATGTCCGACTGGCAGCCGCAGAAGGAACGCCCGCTGTGGCCCTGGGTCCTGCTGGCCGTCGTGGTGGTGGGCGTGTGCATCAACGTGACGCTCAGCCTGATGTAGCCGCACCCGAAGGTGCGGCCCCCAAGGGTGTGGGTCAGGCCGGTTCGACGATCATCCAGGCGACCAGGGAGTTGTCCCCGGGCGCGCCCTGGACCTTGAACCAGCTGCCCGCGGCGCGGTCGGTCACCCAGACGGCGCCCGAGGTGGTGCCGGCCGGCCGCTGGATGGTCAGCAGGATTCGGCTGTTCAGGGTCACCGCCGTGGTGTTGACCTGGGCCTGCCCGCCGGAGAGCGTCACGGTGCCGAGGCGCGCGCCGGCGCCCTCCCGTACCCGCAGGCCCTGGCCGAGGGCGACCAGGCCGGTGGCGCGGTCGACGGTCAGCGGGGAGTCGAGGGCGTTGCCGCTGTCGTCGTGGCGCAGCAGCCGCAGGTCGGAGCCGGTGTTGCCGCCGGCCTCCGGGGCGGAGTCGACCCGCAGCGTCCAGCGCGGGGCCGAGCCGCGGGTCCAGAACTGCAGGTCGCGATTGGTGCCCTTGGCGCCGTTCAGCACGTGCGTGTCGGAGCGGTCCTGCTGCCAGCCGCCGCCCGCCTGGCCGGGGTCGGTGATGCCGGTGGCCCCGCTGTGCCGCACCATCGACCCGGCCTGGTCGCGGAACGGTGCGGCGGTGCCCATGAACTGGCCGCCGGTCACCGTCACCAGGTGGAACGAGGCCAGCGAGGCGGTGGCCACGCCGTACGCGGGCGAGCGGACGCCGGAGCCGTCGTCGTCGACGCCGGTGTACACCGAGCAGCCGGTCAGCAGCGCGCCGCCGCCCGGCGCGGCGGGCACGCCGGTGACCGAGAAGCCCGCCGATCCGGCCTGCTGGAGCTTCCCGTCCCGCTTGGCCAGGCAGCCCAGCAGCTGCACCGGGTGGGCGCCGGCGTCGGTGGCCACGTGGTAGCCGTCCAGACCGGAACGGTCGGTGAAGCACCCCGCCAGGACCAGGGACGCGCAGTCGCCGGTCACCAGGTAGCCGTGCCCGGCGTTCCACTCGGAGCGGCAGCCCGTCAGGACCACCGCGTTCGGGGCGGTCAGTGCGAAGCCGTGCCCGCCGTTGCCCTGCGCGTAGCACTCGTGCAGGTCGGCGTCGAGCAGGCGCGCGCCGCCCGTGGCGAAGCCGTGCCCGTCGTTGGTGGAGCACACCACCTGGTGGAACTGCAGGCCGCCGGCGCCCCCCGTGGTGATGCCGTTGCCGGTGAAGTGCCAGGCCGTGACGCGCTCCATCGCGACGTCGCGGACGTCCGCCGCCAGCAGGACCGCGTCGATCGGGCCGCCGGCCGCGTTGCGCTGCTTCATCCCGTTCAGGGCCAGGCCGCTCAGCCGGACCCCGCCGCCGAGTGCCGACTTCTCGTAGTCCTCCGGCGTCGCGGCGACCGGGCGCTTGACGGTGATCAGCGCCGGGCCGTCGAACCCGGGCCCGGGGAACAGGTACGAGGCGGTCATATTGGTGCGCGGCGCGAAGTGCGGCGCCCAGTCCCCGCGGAGCGTCACCCCCTCGGTCACCAGCAGCGGCCGGTTCAACAGGTAGCGCCCGGGCGGGAAGTACACCGTGGAACCCTGGACGCCCGCGTTGATCGCGGCCTGCACCGCGTCGGTGTCGTCCTTGATGCCGTCGCCCTTCGCCAGGTAGTCGTCCCGGACGTTCAGCCAACCGTTCGATCCAGTGGCGGCGGCGGCCTCCGTCGCGGTACCGGTCGCCACCACGGCGGAGGCGGCGAGCCCGCCGAGCATGAAAGTACGTCGTGAGTTCTGCACGCGCGGCAGTATGGCAGCGCCGTCGGACGGGCGGGCCGTATTCGAACAGAAGGCGCACAGCGAACCGCTGAGCGGGCGGCATGCTCTCGGCTCATGCAGCAGGGGGCCGTTGCTGTCCCGAGGGCCACGGCCTCCCGTCGTGCGGGGTCAGCCGGCGGGCGAGCGTTCCGCTGCCGCGGATTCTCCCAGGTGACTGTGGCTCGGGGCGGGGCGCGGGCCGGAGCGGGGGCCGGTGAAGCGCATGATGACGCAGGCTCCGAGGTAGAGCGCCGCGACGACCAGGAGCAGTGCCTGGTAGCCGGTGATCAGCGCGAGGTATTCGAGGAGTCCGCCGACCATGGCGCCGAGCAGGTTCGCGCCGAAGCCCGAGGTGGGGTCGGCGGCGAGGGCGAGCCGGTCGGAGAAGATCAGGTTGGCGACGAAGATGGGGGCGAAGGCCAGCGCGATGGCGGCGGCGAGCCGTCCGAGGGGAGGCAGCGCGAGGACGGACTGCACCGGGACGAGCCACGCGACGGCGAGGGAGGCGAACAGCAGGACCTGCAGGAGGAGTTGGTTGACCCGGCGCAGTCGGCGCCGGACCTCGACCGCGCCGAGGACGGCGAGCAGGACGCCGGTGAAGACGAGGGCGTTGACCAGCCAGGTGGTGCCGAAGTAGAGCGCGAAGCCGATGACGTTCTTCGTCTCCAGCAGCATGAAGGCCGCGCCCATCAGGAACATGTCGGCGTAGCGGGCCGTCCGCCGCAGCCGGACCCCGGTCAGGCGTACCGCCACGAGCGTCACCAGGAGGATGCCGCCGAGGACGCCGAGGTAGAAGGTGGGGATGGTCCGGTGCAGGAGGTAGGGGAAGGGGTGGTCGTCGGTCGCCGGGGCGGGCACGGGGCCGCCGGCCTGCCAGACCTGCTTGCAGGACTGGTCGGCGGGAGTCAGGCCGGCCACCAGCACGGCGGCGTTCTCGTCGAAGGTCGTCATGCAGGGGGCGTGGCCGTACAGGCTGTCCAGGGAGCCCGCGAAGCGGTCCACCAGCCAGGACGTGCGGTAGTAGTTGTACATGGCGAACGCGCCGTGCGGTGCGAGGCTGTTGCGCGCGGCCTCGAACGCCTGCTGGGTGAACAGGTAGCTCTCCAGGCGCAGGTTGCTCGCACCGGAGACGAGGGTCAGCGAGTCGGGCAGGGCGAGGACGACGAGGTCGTACTTGGCGCTGTTGCGTTCCAGGAAGGCCCGGCCGTCGTCGATGTGGACGTGCACCCGGGGGTCGTCGTACGGCCGCTCGGGGTGCAGTTGCGCGCCGATCTGCTGGAGGCGGGGGTCGATCTCGACCGCGTCGACCCGTTCGGCTCCGTGGGCCAGCGCCACCGCGACGTCGTTGCCGTTGCCGGCGCCGATGACCAGGACGCTGCGGTGGGGGTTGGCGGGCGTCTCGTCGTAGGCCTGCCGGTAGGGCGAGCCGTCCTGCGTCAGGGTGGACAGCGGCGCGATGGCCTGGTGCGGGACGCCGTTGGCGGAGATGCGGTACGACCCCGGTCCCTGCGGCGCGAGCTGGATCTTGTAGTAGGGCGACCAGGAGATGCCGGGCGTCATGGTCTCCGCGAGCAGGGCGGAGACCATGGCCGCCAGCGGGAGGACGTAGAACAGCACGTTGCGCCGGCCGCCCAGCGTCAGGAACGCCGCCGCGGCGATCACTCCCCACGCGACCGACGGCGCGTGCAGCCAGGACAGCAGGGCGAAGGAGACGGTGCCGGTGAGGCTGCCGAGGAGGTCGTAGCGGTAGGCGTCCAGTGCCGGGAGCCGGCGGAAGAAGTCGGCGGTGATCTTGCCGATCGCGGCCATGATCACGGCGACCATGAGGAAGATGACCGGCAGGGTCACCCACGGGGCGAACCCGGTCGTCGTCACGGCGGTGAAGTACAGGATCTGACTGCTGCTCTGGTTCACCTCCACGGGGAACACCAGGATCAGCACGACGAGCAGCGCCAGCGGCAGGGGCGCCCAGCGTTTGATCCACTGCCCCCGGGAGGCCGGGATCAGGAAGCCGACCCCGACGCCGAGGAACGACCCCAGGAGGACGAAGTTCGAGAAGTAGCTCAGGTGGACGACGTTCGCGCCCGACCACCTGATCAGCGCCAACTCGACGAACAGCATGGTGGCGCTCGACAGCAGCAGTCTCCACCGCACCGACCGCTCGCCCGACTCGAATCCGATCTGCCTCATGCCTGCTCACGCTGCCGCCCCCCGCGCGGACCCGCACCCCGATGCCCGCGATCGGAGCAACCGCCCACGCCCGCTTCACCACCCCCGCCGCCACCACCTCCTCGGCCCCGCCGACTGACCGCCCCGCCCCACCGGGGTGCGTTCCCGGGAGAGTCGAGGCGTGCCGTACCTGCCCCGGCTCTCGCCCGGCCTCAACTGTCCGGGTACAGAGCACGTCGAGTTCGTTGGCCGCGGTGATCTCGACGAAGGCGCGCACGTCCGGCGGTGACGGGGTGTGTTCGCGGCCGGTGAAGCGGTCGCGGAAGACCACCGGTCGCCCGCTCGCCAACCGGGGATACACGACCGCGCTGTCTCGTCGGCGCCGCGGGCGCGCAGGAGGGCCCGGACGGCGGGCCGGGCGGCCGCCGGGGCGCGGTCGCTTCCCGGTGAGCCGCCGTCGGACGGGACGGATCGGCGCATCGGGTTCAGGCCTCCTGGGTCGTCAGGCGTACGACGTCCGCCACCAGTCGGGCCGTGACCGGGGTTTCGACGTGGTGGGCGGCGCCGGCGCGGAGGACCGCCCCGCCGATGGCGTCGACCTCGATGGGGCGTCCGGCCTCGGCGTCGCGCTGCATGGAGGACTTCATGGTGTCCGGGACGCGATCGAAGAAGGAGAGCACGGTCTCGGTCGTCACCGGTGCGCCGGCGGCCCGGGCCACCGCGGTGATCTCGTCGACCACGGTGAGCAGTTCGGGGCGCAGGTCGCCGCGGATCGTTCCGACGTCGGCGCGGTGTCGGGTGGTCAGCAGGGCGAGCGGGGCGAGGAAGGCGAGCTTGTCCCAGAGCATCGCCGTCTCGTCGCTTCGCAGCGTCACGCCGAGGCCGGCGTGCCGCAGTCGGTCCGCGAACTCGTCGAGGGGTGCGGCGAGTTCGAGGTCGGCGAAGGGGCTGGTGTGGCGGATCCGCCCCGGTGCGGTGCGGGTGGATTCGACCCTGATCGTGCCGGCGACGACCTCGGCCGCGGGGTAGCGATCGCGCAGCAGGCCGAGGTGGTCGAGGCCGTTGAGCAACGGGATCACTACCGCGTTGCCGAGGGCGGCGGCCGGGACGCGGTCGAGGGCGTCGTCCAGGGAGGTCTGCTTGACCGTCACGAAGAGGACGTCGACCGCCGCTCGCAGCCGGGTGTCCGCCTCGACCGTTGCGGTGAAGTCCCCGTAGTGGGCGCTTTCGACGCGCAGGCCGCCCGTGTTCAGTGCGGTGGCGGTCGGCTCGCCGGCCAGGCAGACGACGCGGTGCCCGGCACGGGCGAGGAGTGCACCGATCAGGCCTCCGACACCACCCGGTCCGAGGACAGCCACCGTCAGCGGGGTCGTGTTCATCCGAGCTCCTGTCGTCCTTGGGAGGCCCGTCCAGCCGGGTGGGCGGACGGGGGCCGACGGGAGGAGCGGCGCGTGGACCACGCCGTCGCCCTTCGGCGCGAGACGGGTCGACACCCGCCGGCCGCTCGGCGCACCGCGTCCGGCACGGGCGAGCGACGAGCGGGTTGCCGCCCTGAGCAGCAATGATCAAGCGCCCCAAGACCCAAGTCAATCAACGGATTTACTGGTATCGACCCAAGCGATACCTTGGGTCGTCGTGACTCTCGACGATCTCCGCGTCTTCGCCGCGGTCTGCCGGGCCGGCTCGCTGAGCGCGGCGGCCCGTGACCTTTCCTGCACGCAGTCCGCGGTCAGCCAGCACGTGAAGCGGCTGGAGCGGGAGGTGGGCCTGAGCCTGCTGGAACGGCACACGCGAGGCGTGGTGCCCACGTCGGCCGGACACACGCTGAACGCGGCGGTCACCGAGGGCCTGGGCAGCATCGACCACGCCCTGCGCCGACTCGACGAGGCCGCGCGCGCGGAAGGCGGATCGGTACGGGTCACGACGGGAGCCACGACCGTTCGGCACTTCATGTCCGCGGCCGTCGTCGACTTCCGGCGGCGATATCCCCGCGCCAGCCTCGAATTCCAGACCGAGACCTCCAGCCGCGGCTGCTTCGACGCGCTCGCCGCCGGCCGCGCCGACCTCGCCTGGGTCACCCTGGGGCCCACCGATCGCGCCGTCGAACAACGCCCCGTCGTCGAAATCCCCTGGGCGCTCGCCGTCTCGGCGTCCGACCCGCTCGCGGCCAGGGACCGCGTCGAACCGGCCGACCTGCAGGACGCCCGGCTCATCGGGCTTCCGCAGAACTCCACCTCCCGCCTGCAACTCGGCGCCTGGCTCGCGGAAGCCGGGATCCGGCCGGTGTTCGACACCAGCGTCACCGACTGGGACACCGCGATCCTGCTGGCCGAACTGGGACTGGGCCTCGCCGTCGTCCCGGCCCTGCCCGCCTGGAGCGGCCCCGGGCACCCCGACCTGCGACTGATCCCCATCCCGGCGCTCCCCGTCCTCACCGCGGGCTGGGCGGTGCGCCGCTGGGACGCCGTCTTCCCGCTGGCCCGCGCCTTCGCCGAGGCCGTCGCGCACCGCTGCGGCAAGCAGACCGTTCGGGCATAGCCGCCGGCTGCGACACGCCGTCCGTCCCTCCGTCAGGGACGCGCACGCCCCCAACCCGGCTCCGGCGGGAGCGGCCATGTCGGTGGTGTCGGCAAGTGCCGGGCCGACCGGAGGCCTTCGTCCGGGCCGCGGCCGGCGAGCCAGGCGAGGAGCGTGCGGGCGGGGCCGGCCGCGGTCGGGCCGGTGGGTGAGAGGGTCCAGGAGCGGTCGAGGTCGGTCGCCTCGACGCGGGCCACCGGGAAGTTGCGTGCGGCCAGGGCGGCGATGGTCTCGTCGAGCGCCCAGGTGACGTAGCCGGTGGGCCAGTCGACGGCGGTGTAACCGAGCTTCAGGTCGACGTGGTGGGTTTCGAGTTCGCGCCGGGCACGGTGGAGGGTGTACCAGGCGGGGTGTCGCCATCCCGCGAGGGCGGTGACCAGGGTGGGCCAGCGGTCGGCGGGCATCGCTGCGGCCTCGTCGAGCAGCCGGGCCAGGCTGCCGCGCAGGTCCGCGACGAGCTCGGCGGCGCCGCGACCGGCGCCGTCCCGCAGCGCGTGGTCCAGGGCGGCGGCGTCCGCCCGGGCTCCGGGCTCGATGCCGGTGCGAGCCAGCGCGAGCAGCCATCGGTAGACGTCGGCGCTACGCGCCAGGTGCGTGATGACGTGCCCACGGCTCCATCCGGGCAGCACGGACGGCTCGCCGGCAGCCACGTCCGTGAGGGCGTCGAGGCCGGCAGCCAGGCGCGCGGCCGAGCTGCGGACGTCGTGGAGGAGAGCGGCGATGTCGTCCGGATCGAGGTCGGTACTGGTGGTCATGGGTCGGTAGGTTACGGCCGGTCGGTCGGCCGGTCAGCAGGCGGCCGATGGTCGCGAGGCCCTCGGCGACGGCTCGTTCGCCTGCGTGGCCGAGGCCGAGGACGAGTGGCGCAGCACGGCCTCGGTGTAGGCGCGGGTCCGGACCATGCCGGGGATCGTTCGGGAGGCGTGGACGCGGAAGCGGCGGGTTCTGCGGTGGCGGTCGAGGACGGAGTCCTGGGCCTGACGCAGTCCTCCGGCCTCCGGGCGGCGCCACTCGACGTACATCGACTCCACGGCCCGGGAGACGGCGGATCAGCTCCGGGGTCTGCTCCTCGGCCTCGCACGCCCGGCACCAGGCCCTGATGTCCGCATCCGACGGCGCGGCCTTCCCGGACTGGAGGCGGGAGGTCTTGGCGGGGTTCCAGCCGCACCGGGCCGACAGCTCGTCGCCGGTGATCCCGGCGTCCCTGCGGAGGCCGCGCAGCCGCTCGGCGAGGGCCTTGCGGGCGGCGACGACGTTGGAGGACGGGGTGCACGGCATGAGGCTGTCGGTCCGGTGTGCTCGTGGCGGCGCTGGTCAGATCGTGTGCTTGTCGTGCGGGATCGCCCGCTCCCCCCGTCGCCAGCCGGCGCCGGGGATGGCCGCATCGCCCCAGCCACTTACTCCCGCCCTGATGGGCGGTGGGCATTCGATTGCCGTTTTGCCTCTGCTGCCGTGTGCCGGATTCTGCGGTTGGAACGTGTGGTCGAAGACGGCCGTGATGGGGGCGTGGTCGGACCAGCGTTCGGCGTGGGTTGCGGCGCGTTCGACGCGGGCCTCGGTGCAGCCTTCCGCGAGATTCGGGGTGGACATGAGGTAGTCGATGTGCCAGCGGAACGACGCTTTTTGTAGAAGGTCCACCCGTTGGACCGCGGCGTGGCATGTCAGTACCGACCGGAACGATGGGCTCATGACGTTTCGCGATCCCGGTCAGGCCACTCCCGCCGATCCCATCGCCGCCGTGCACGCTTCCTCGGCGCACTGCACCGACGGCACCTTCTCGCTCGGAGACCGGGACCACGAGTACAAGGCGCTGGCGGCCGACCGGCTCCCGGAGGTCTGAGCCCGTGAGCTGGCGGGGCGGGGCCGAGGTCCCGACGATCTATGAGGAGGGCGGGCTGGAGTTCCATGCGGGCACGCCCGAGGACGTGCGGGTGGTCGTGGGGGCGATGACCGCCGGTGCCAGGGACGGCCTGCACTTGGACGCGGCGCCGTGGGAGAAGTTCCACCACGCCTTCGGGCCCGGCAGCGACGTGCCGGAGAGACTGCGGCGGATCCGGCACGGTGACGCGGAGAGGGCCGATCGCGAGCTGGACATCCTGTTGGACATGCTCTGCCACCAGGGCACCCCCAACGCCGTCGGAGCGCTCGCCCTCCCGTTCCTCCTCCGCATCGCCACAAGCCGTCCCCATCCCCGCCTTGTCGGACTGGTCGGGGCCCTCGCCCGCCGTCCCCACCTCGGGGACGGCACCCGCGGCGGGCTCCTGCGCACCAGCCCCCTCGCCGATGGCCTGATCTTCGAGCCCAGCGGCTACGTGGCCACCTGGTCCGTCCAGGCCGCACGGCAGGCCCTCACCGCGGACACGGACCTGCTGCTGCCCCTGCTCGACCACCCCGACCCGGCCGTCCGGACCGGCACCGCCTACGCCCTCTCGGCCGCGGCCGCCCCCGCGCGCGACCGTGCCGCGGCCGCGCTGCACGCGCGCCTGGACGCCGAGGACGACCCGGTGACGCGCGCGAGCCTGGTCCTGGGGATCGGCGAACTGGGGTGGGAGGAACGCGACGCCGCGACGATCGCCCGCGCCCACGCCTGGTGGCGGGACCCCGCCCGGCCGGCCGAGGTCCGGGTGGGCGCGGCCCTCGCCTGGCTCTGCCTCGTCGACGACCCCCTCCCCGCCGAACTCGACACCCTCCTCGACACCGAAGCCACCGACCGCCTCGCCCCCGTCCTCGCCCCCGTCCCCTGGTTCTTCGACGCCGACCCCGAAGACGGGCTGCGCACCGTCCTGACCCAGATGCGCAACCCCGACGACTATGCCTGGATCGCCGACACCTACTGACACCCCGCCCCGGGCACGGCGCACCGGGCGCGGGCTCCTGGCGGCCGGAGCGGGTTCCAGCCGCCCGGTCCGCACGCTGCGTCAGCGTCCAGACGTGTCTCGGACGGGTTCCCGCAGCGGGGTGCGGCGCAGGCTGGTTGGCCGCTCGCCCCGCACCGAGTCGGTGGCGGCGGTGGTGTCGGTGGGCGTGTCCGGGGTGACTGGCAAGATCATCGGCATGTTGTGCCGGGTGCCGGCGGAGTCGGTCGTGGGGGAGTGTTGTCGTGGCTTGGTGGAGCAGGCAGCCGGGGGACCGGGTGCGGTGGGTGCTGAAGCCGCTGGTGGGAGTGGGGCCGCTGCGGTTCGGGATGGATGCGCAGGAGGTCCAGGCCGTGCTGGGAGGGGCAGACTCCGGGCGCTTGCACTTCGGCAGTGACGGGAGCTGCAGCGAGTACTACGGGGAGCCGGGGCTGACCGTGTTCTACGGGCCGGGACCGGGGCTGACCGCGGTGGCAGTCGACGCCGTGGGTGGGCCGCTGGTGTGGCTGGGGGAGGTCGAACTGGTCGGCCGGGTGCCCTCCGAGGCGAGTGCGGACCTCCGCCGCCTCGCCCTGGACGGACAGGTCGAGGTGCGCACGAACCGGTACGGAGAGGCGGAGGTGCCGACGTGGGGCGTCTCGTTGGACGCGGCGCAGGAGTGGGGGCTGACACCTGAGGGGTGCGTGCAGCGCCGGGACGCGATGGTCACCGGCCTGCTGGTCACCGGCCCGGAGCTGGCCGAGGACCTGTGGGGCGCCGCGCCGGTCGCGGGCCCGCGCGAATTCCGTGACAGGCCGGCCGATCCGGGGCCGTGGCCGGTGACCGCCGACACTGACCGGCCGCGCTGGCAGTGCGCGCCTCTGAAGGGCGTCGGGCCGTTGCTCTTCGGAATGAGCCCGCGGCAGGTGTCGGACGCGCTGGACGGCGAGGCGCCGGCCGACCGCGACGGCTACCGCCCTTACCCGCCCCACAGCTCCTGGGCCGAGTACGGCGATCCCGAAGAGTGGCTCGTGACCGACGAGCGCTACGACCGGGCCGGCATCAGCGCGCATTACGGGCACGAGGAGGACGGCCCCGAGCTGGTCGGGGTCAGCGTTCACGGACGCACCGGCCCCCAAGTGCTGCTGGACGGCATCGAACTGATCGGCCGCAAGCCGTCCGCCGTCGAAGCCGACATCACCCGCTACATCCAGGAGCGAGAGCTCGACCTGCGTCTCGCGTGCAGCGGGGATGTCGGCTCGGGTGGTCTCCAGGTGTGGGTGCGGGCCGAGCGTGCGGGAGACGCCCCGGTCAGCGCGGCCCACTTCTGCATCGAGGGCCTGGAGTACCACGGCTGACACCGCCCGCCGGACACGCGAGGACGTCGCCGCCCGCCAGGCCTCACTCGACGAGGCCGCCGACGAGCGAGAGGTCGCCGACGAGCGAGAGGTCGCCGGCGGCTCGGCCGGCAGCGCGAGCCCGAGGACGCCCCGACCCCGGACGCCAACGAACACGCCCGCCAGCAGCGCGAACGTCACCGCGTTGCTCCCGCCGTCGCCCGCGCTACCCCGGGCCGGGGCGATCCCGCTGCGCACCCGCCCGCCTGGCTCCGCCGCGGACCGGAGCGGTGTGAGCCGCAGTCGGTCTCGCTCGGGGCCATCCCCGCGCCCGCAGGCGCGAGTGCTGCACAACCTGGCTTTCCCGCGGGCGTTCCTGCTCCTGGCGGTCGCCTCGGCCGTGCACGTCGGGTGAACTCGGCTGTGGCGCCCGCCAGGTGCTGTCCGGTCGGTCTTGCCGGGCAGTCGTTAGTCGGAGGTGGGCTTCCAGCCCAGGAGGGGGCCGAGGCGGGTGGCGAGGTCGGTGAGGATCTGGGTGTAGTCCTCGGGTGCGAAGGTGAACGGCAGGGCGATCGCCACCTCGTCGACCTCGCGGAACGAGGCGTTGGCGTAGAGGAGTTCGGCGAGCTGGTCGGAGCCGCCCACCAGGTCGGGGGCGAACAGCAGCCGGGCGGGGCCCTGCGGGGTGCGGGTGCGGGCGTGTCGCGCGGCGGCGTACGCCCGGTACTTGGCCCGCTGGGCGGGGGTGGCGCTGTCGGTGGGGAGCACCACCAGGCCCTGCGAGACCCGGGCCCGTTCGCCGTCGGGGTGTGCGGCCCGGAAGGCGCGGATCTGGGCGTGCTGGATGGCGTCGAACTCGGTGCCGGTCTCGGTGCCGGTCTCGGCCTTCACCACGTTGCTGGTGAGCAGCCGGAGTCCGTGCTGCCCGGCCCAGCGGGCGGAGCGCAGGCTGCCGCCGCCGTACCAGATCCGTCCGGCCAGGTCGGGGACGTGCGGTTGGACGTGCGGCGAGTACGACTCGATGCCCTCGGTGCCCTGGAAAGCGCTTGCCGGGTCGCCGCGCAGCAGTCCGAGCAGCCGCTCGACCCGGCCGTAGCCGAAGTCCTCGCGGTCGGCGGAGTCGGGGTACAGCGCGTCCTTCACGTCCTCGTAGTGCGCGGGGACGCCGACGCTGACGCCCGGGTTGAGCCGGCCGCCGGACAGCACGTCGACGGTCGCCAGGTCCTCGGCGTACCGCAGCGGGTTCTCCCAGCCGAGCGGGGTGACGGCGGTGCCGAGGGCGATCCGGCGGGTGCGTTGGCTCGCGGCGGCGAGCACGGTGAGGGGCGAGGAGATGCCGTACTGGAGGTGTCGGTGGCGCAACCAGGCGCTGTCGAAGCCGAGTTGCTCGCCGAGTTCGATCAAGCGCAGCGTCGCTTCGTGGCCTTCGGCGGGCCGGTGTTCGTCGAACAGTCCGATGGTCAGAAAGCCCAGCGAACGCAGTGGCCGGTCGGGGGTGGGCACCGGGTTCCTCCTTGCGCGGCGGCGGCCCCGCATGGCCGCCCGTTCCGTCGCTGCCACGCTCACACACCTGCGGCGGAACGATCAACGGTGTGGCGGGTGATTGTCACGCGGCGTCACCGCACCGCAATGGCGCGAAATCCCCTGCCGGGCCGGGGCCGTCGCCGGGCCCGGATACCGTGCTGCACCAGCCGCTGCGTCGGGTTCCTCGGGAGAAACGATGGTATCCACTTCGCCGGACACGGGGTCACAGATGAGCCTCACGCGGTCAGTTCGCCTTCCAACCCGGGGGCGGCCCGGTGAAAGTGGCGCCGTCCCTGCGGGCGCGGGGAGCAGGGGACCTTCGTCGGGTGGGTGGGGCCTGTTCGTACGTGCCGGTGAAGCCGTCCGTGGTGTGAGGTCAGGCCGGGGTGGGCCAGCGTGGTCCGGTGTCCACGTTGTTGAGCCACGTCCACTGCTCGTGCGGTGTGACGGTCATGCCGTAGTCGTACACCTCCGGCCGGCCGAGCCCGGTCCATTCGTCCGTGGCGGCGCCGATCTCGTCGGCGAGGCGGCGGGGGCCGCCCTGGTGGACGAACACGCCGTCGGGTGTGGACGAGAGCGTCGCCCAGGACGAGACGCCGTCGTGGATCCACGCCGACACCCCGTCCTCGTCGGCCGCGGTCTCCACCCGGACGTCGGGGAGGGCGACCCGCAGGTGGAACAGCAGGTCCCAGTCCGCAAGTTCGGCGGGATCCCGATCCGTGCGCTGTTCGGGGCCGGGCGGGGCGTTGCGGCGGAGGTCGGCGAAGCCGTGGGCCGGGGCGCCGGTGGTGGTGGTTCGGTCGGGCATGAACTGGGCCAGGCCCTGGAGCCAGCCGGTCGCGGTCTTGTGGTCGTCGGCGACGGTGAGGGCGACGTGGCCGAGCCGGCCCCAGGGTGCGACAAGGCGGCCGCCCGGTGCGGTCTGTTCGATCCACGTCCACGGGATCCGCTCGACGGCGTAGGTGGCGATGACACGGTCGAACGGCGCGCGGGCGGGCAGCCCTGAGGTGCCGTCGCCCTCCCGCACACCCAGGTCCAGGCCTGCGGCCCGCAGGCGGGCGGCTGCGGCGGCAGCGAGGCCGGGGTCGACCTCGATCGAGGCCACCCGGCCGGGCCCGGCGCGGTGGGCGAGCAGTGCCGCGTTCCACGCGGTGCCGGTGCCGAGTTCCAGGACGCGGTGGCCGGGTTCGAGCAGCAGCGAGTCGAGCATGTCGACCACGACGGCCGGCGCGGACAAGCTGGACGACGGCAGGTCGTCGGCGATCTGGGTGACCGCGGGCCGGCTCGGGTGGCTGTAGAGGAGTTCGAGCCACCGCTCGGGGGCGGTGTCGCGGTCGACGGGCTGCCAGGCGTGGCCGTCCCAGTCCCACAGGCGGCCGGGTGCGAACAGGTCGCGGGGCAGCGCGGCGACCGCGGGGCGGATCCACGGCGAGCGGTCCGGCCACTGCCCGGTACGCGCCATCTCCGCGTCAAGGCGCTGCCGCCACGGTGCGGCCGTGGGCGGGTTCGTGGTGTCGTCGACCGCGGTCACCGCGCGTCCCCTTCTACTTCTTGTGCTTGCCGGTGCCCGGCTGGGGCTTGTCGACCTTGCCGTCCGCGTTGCCTGGCGGAGGCGTCCCCGTCCCCGGATCCGGTGCCGGCTTCTCGTGCTCGCCCATGACCTCTCCTCCCCGACGCCCGGCCGGACCGACCCCGGCCGGGGCCATCCTTCCGTCCCCGCGCCGAGCGCGGAAGGGCGCACAAGAGCGCGCGACGAGCGCGCCGGATCGACCTGAGCCGACTCGGAGGGCCATCCCTATGGGCGCGGGGAGCAACGTCAACCGGTGGGTGGTCCTGCCGCCCGACTCGAAAGGGGTCATCTCGGATGCGCCGGCGTGTGAAGCTCTCCCTGATAGCGGCCACTGCCCTGGCCGCAGTCCTTCTCCCCGTCGGGGCCGCCAGCGCGGCCCCGGCGTCCGCCAGTACCGGAGGGAGCCCGACGGCGTCCGGACCCGCCTTGATCACCGAGGTGGTCGACCTCGGGCTGAACACCTCCCAGGCGAAGCAGGTCCAGTTCTATCTCCGCTACTACGTCGGGGTCTACACGGGTGCGATCGACGGACTCCTCGGGACCGAAAGCTGGAAGGCCATGCAGCGGGTCCTCCGTTCCTACGGGTACACCGGGGCCATCGACGGCGTTGTCGGAACCGGAACGATCAAGGCCCTCCAGCAGTACCTGAAGAGCGACGGCTTCTACTCCGGAGCCATCGACGGCATCGCCGGATCGGGCACCCAGGCCGCGTTCGCGGCCTGGGCCAGCCAACTGCCCATGGACTGACACGGAGACGGCCGACCACCCCCCCGGTGGCCCGGCCGACAGAACCCCGAAACCGACCCGGTCTCGGACGGGACACCGAGCGGCTGTCGGAGTCCGCAGCCCGCACCCACGGATCAGCACAGGGCGGTCTGCTCGAACTCGGGCAGACGGAAGCGCGTGATCCTGGCCGGGGCGAGTTCGTCCTTGGCCGCGTCGGGCGGGGCCAGTGCCACGAAACCGGGGGTGGCCTGCCGTCGGTGAGGCCCGGTCCGTTTTGCGGGCCCGTGTCCGGGGCGCGCATGATCGAGACATGACGGGATTCGCGCGGGCGCCGATCCGCGACGGGGGGCCGGCCGTGGTCTGGGCTCAGGCCAGTGCGAACGTCGCCCTGGTGAAGTACTGGGGAAGGACGCCGGGGCCCGGCGGCGGGCCGGCCGGCCCCAGCCTGTCCGTGACGCTGGACGGCCTCGCCTCGGCCGCCTGCGTGCGGGAGCGGACGGGCAGAGCCCGCACGGACCGCACCCGCTGGGAGCCTCCCGGCCCGACCGCCGACCTCCAGCGGTTCGTCGCCGACGCCCGTACCCGCCTGGGCATCACGCGTCCGCTGGAGGTGGCGGTCGCCTCCGACTTCCCCGTCGCCGCCGGCCTCGCCTCCTCCGCCTCCGCCTACGCGGCACTCACCCACGCGCTCGCCTAACTCGCGCCGACCCGCCCGCCGCCGGACGAGCTCGCGGCGCTCGCCCGGTACGGCTCCGGGTCCGAGTGCCGGTCGATGCTCGGCGGCTTCGTCCAGTGGCGACCCGGCGACGGCGGCGGGACCGTCACGCAGGTCGCGCCCCCCGAGCACTGGCCGCTGACCGTGCTCGTCGCCGTGACGGACACCCGTCCCAAGCGCGTCCCCTCCCGCGAGGGCATGGCCCGCACCAGGGACACCTCGCCCTTCTACGACGCCTGGCTCACCGCCGGCGCGGCAGACCTCGACACCGTGCGGGACGCGGTGCGCGCCCGCGACCTTGCCGCACTCGGCACAGCGGCGGAGCGCAACGCCCTGCGCATGCACGCTGCCGCGCTCGGCGCCGACCCGCCGCTGCTGTACTGGGAGCCCGCCACCGTCGCGGTGGTCCGCGAGGTGTGGCGGCTGCGCGAGCGCGGCGTGCCGGCGTACTTCACCGTCGACGCGGGCCCCCAGGTGAAGGTGCTGTGCGAGCCCGCGGACTCCCGGCGTGTCCTGCGCGCGCTCACCCACGTCCCCGGAGTCCGGTACGTCCTGCGCTCCCGCCCCGGCGGGCCGCCCCGCACCCTCGCCGGCCCCCGTCCTGGACGCGCACCGGAGGCGGGCGGTGAGCGACGCGGCGGTTCGTCGGACAGCGGCAGACTCCGGTCGCAGGGGCCCGCTCCGGCCGCACGGCCCGGTGCCCGCCCTGCCGGCCCGGGCCTTCGCCGCGCGCAGGCATCCCCTGCCGGGGGGCGGGACGTCCCCTGCTCAACCCGGCCTCCAGGGCCCGGGCGGGACCTCCCTCGCGGGAACCGGCCCGTGATGTTTGGCTGGACAGTGGACGAAGGGCTGTCGCCTCCGCACACCGCGCGCCCTCGTGCGCGCGGTGCTGCGGCTCCTGGAAGGAGCTGCCATGCCGCAGGACATCCCCATGCACATACCGTTCCCCGCCCGGGTCAACCCGGACGCCGCCAGGGTCGCCGACGAGGAGATGCGGTGGCTGCTCCGCTTCGGCCTGCTGCGCTCCCCCGAGGCGGTTCGGCGCCACCGCAACGGCGACTACACGGACCTGGGAGTCCGCTTCCACCCCGCCGCCACGGGCGAGGGACTCGACCTCGCCATCGAGCAGCAGAGCTGGTTCTTCCTCTTCGACGACCAGTTCGACGGCCCGCGAGGCGACGACCCCGTCCAGGCACAGGCGCTGATCGACGGGGTGCAGGACGTCCTGCGGCACCCGGACGGACGGCCGGACCGGCCGCCCCCGCCCCGATCGTCGCGGCCTTCGCCGACATCTGGGCACGGTCCCGGCACGGCATGTCCGAGCACTGGCGCAGCCGGGCGGAGCGGCACTGGCACCTGTACCTGGAGAGCTACGTGACGGAAGCCCGCCGCCGCAGCCGCGGCGAACCCCCGACCGAGACGGACTATCTGCCCGAGCGCCGCCGCTCGATCGGGGTGCAGCCGACCCTCGACATGGCGGAGCGGGCCGGACACTACGAGGTCCCGCAGCGGGTGTTCACCAGTGCTCCGGTGACGGCCATGCGGCAGCTCGTCGCCGACTTCGTCATCCTGGACAACGACCTGGTCTCCCTGGAGAAGGAGGAGGCGCGCGGCGACCCGCACAACCTCGTCCTCGTCCTGCGACGCGAACGGGGACTCTCCCGCGACGCGGCCGTCGAGGAGGTCGCGAGGATGCGCGCCGACCGCGTCCGGGGGTTCACCGACCTCGAAGAGCGCCTGCCTCAGGAGTGCGACCGCCTGGGGCTCACCCCGGCGGAACGGGACCTCCTCGACCGCTACCGGCACGACGCCCTGCGCACCCTGATCCGCGGTGTCCACGACTGGGCCCAGCGGGCCGGCCGATACACCCCCGCACACATCATCCCGGCCGAACGCCCCGGCTACCTCGACGACCTCGGGACGCCGCCCGACAGCACCTGACCACCCCGTCACGACCCATCCGGAGGCGAAAATGCCCGGCCCCCTGCCCGTAGTCGGCGACGCCTGGCCCCTCTTGCGCGACCCGATCGGCTTCCTGACCGACCTGCCCCGCCGCGGCGACCTGGCGCAGCTGCGACTGGGCCCGATGCCCCTGTCCGTGGTCTGCACCCCCGACCTCGCCCAACAGATGCTCAGGGACGACCGCACCTTCGACAAGGGCGGCCCGTTCTTCGACCGGATGCGCGATCTCCTCGGCGAGGCCGTCGCCACCTGCCCCCACAGCCGGCACCGGCGCCTGCGGCGACTGGTGCAGCCGGCCTTCCGCGACGAGCAGCTGCGCCGCTACCGGCCGGCGATGCGCGCCGAGGCCGAACGCCTGGCGGACTCCTGGTACGACGGACAGCACGTGGACGTCATGGCCGCGACGATGACCTACACCACCCGCCTCGCGCTGCGCACCCTGTTCTCCGTCTCGCTCACCGAGGAGCGACTCGACACCGCGGTGTCCGACATCGACACCTGGGTCGTCGGCGTGCCCCTGCAGATGCTGCTGCCGCCCGCGGCGGGCCGCCTGCCGCTGCCCGCCAACCGCCACTACCGGGACGCCATCGCCGGCCTGCGCGCCACCATCGCGAGCGCCGTCGAGGAACGCCGCGGCCGGCCCCTCGACACGGAGGAACCGGACCTGCTCGCCAGCCTGATCACCGCCCAGGACTCCCAGGACCCGAGCGGGCGCCTGAGCGACGCCGAACTCATCGATCACGCCGCCACGTTCCTGGCCGCCGGAACGGAGACCAGCGCGACTGCCCTGGCCTGGATGCTCCACCTGCTCGCGCTCCATCCCGAGGTGCAACGGGACCTGCGGACGGAACTCGCCGAGCGGGAGGGTCAGGCGGACGCGGCGGACGCGGCGGCCCGCCCCGGCCACGACGACGGCTCGCTGTGCCACCGGGTCGTCCTCGAAGCCCTGCGACTGCACCCGCCGGCCTGGCTGCTCACCCGCGCCGTCACCGAGCACACGGCCCTGGACAGCACCCCCCCCTGGAAGAGGGCGCCACCGTCGCCTACAGCCCCTACCCCCTGCACCGCAACGCCGCGTACTTCCCCGACCCGCACGCCTTCCGCCCCGATCGATGGACCGGCCGGACGCCCGAACCGGGCACCTTCCTCACCTTCGGTGGTGGCCCGCGCTCCTGCGGGGGCCACCGGTTCGCCATGATCGAACTCACCGCCGCGCTGCGCGCCGTCGTCGCGGCCTGGGAACTCGAACCCCTCGACGCCGGACCGCCGAGGCCCCGCCTGGGAGCCACCCTCGCCCCCAGCCGCCTGCGGCTGCGCGTGCGCGCGCAAGGCTGAACGGCGGCGGGCTGGAAGGACCACCCGATGCGCGACGAAGCGCCCGCACGACGCCGAACCGGTCGACCGTCCCCCGCTGTGGTGTCCGCTGCCCGTGTCACTCCATCCCGCCCGGCGGGAGACGGAACCGGCAGCACTCCGCGGTCCAGCGGGAACGGACTGGTGAGCTGTCGGTGGAGCGGACGACCAGGTCCGGCGGAGGAAGTAGCACTATTACTTCCCGGTGCACGCAACAGCTTCCCCGATTCTCCGGCTTCGGCGGAAGAGCTCGCCCCTGGACTCAATAGGCCTGGCCCAAAGAGGCCCAACTGCTGGTCATGGGGAACTCATCGCGCAACTCGCCGAGTGGAAGATCGATTTCATGGGAGCTCTCCGTGCAGTCGTCCCCTCTCATCAGCAATTTGACGAGTTGGGCGGTGATCCAGCCGCCGTCGAGATACTCGGGCCGCAGGTCCAGGAGGCGCCGGTGGCCGAACGTCGGGACCAGGTCGCTCTCCACACACGCCCTGTAGCCCGCGTACGTGTTCGGCGTGCCCGACCGCGAGGATGCCGCCCCCGGAGGTGGTGCTCGGCGAAGTGGCGCCGGGCGCGCTCAGCGCTGGGGCGGGCCCGGCGAGGGCCGTCTCGAAACGCGCCTGCCACGCGGCCGGGACGGCACGGCGCACGGCCTCCGCTCCGGCCTCGTCGGCGGTGGCCGGCGCGTGCGCACTGCGGTCCAGCTCGATGGCCACGCGTTCCTTGTCCTCGCGGCCGAACCATCCGATCACCGGCTGCCGCAGCCCTTGCCAGGCACTCGTTCCCGCAGTCTGCACCACCGCCGTGCCGCCGACCGCAGCCAGTGCGGTCAACCCCTCCGCCGGCATCCGCCGTCGCCTCGCTCGTCTCCTCGGCCGACGCGAGCGACCGTCACCCCCGAACTGGCCCTCCACAGAACCTTCTTCGAAGCTGGGCGATCAACCACCCGCGACTGGACGGCCCTTGGTGGGCTTCCTTCAGCTGGACACGCTCGCTGAGCTCGTCGGCCCGGCGGCCGCAGGCGAGGGAGATCCCGGCTTTGCCGACCGCGACGTCGAGCCGGCCGAAGCGCTCGACGGTGGCCGCGGTCAGGGCGGTGACGGACTCCTCGGAGTCGATGTCGGCGGCGACGAAGGCGGATTGGCCGCCGTTGTCGCGTATCTCGCGGGGCGACGGCTTCGCCCGCTGCCTTGCAGCGGCCGGAGACGAGGACAGCGCGGCCGGCGAGGCCCACACGCTCGTCGGCGGCGGACCGGGCAGCTGTCATCCGACTGCGTCCCGTGAATCGGCCGAGCCTTGATCGCCCAGTACCTGCCGCACCGTCAGATGACTGATGCCGAGCGGCGGCGCGGAGCCGAGGATGGAGAGCGCACGCCCCCACCGAAGGGACACAGCAATGTCCGAACCCCCCGTCATCAACAGCTCGTTGCCCGGCAGTGCCCGAGCCGTCGCCGGCAGTGCCCTCCAGGCCACTCTGGTGGACCTCCTCGATCTTGCCCTGGTGGCCAAGCAGGCGCACTGGAACCTGTACGGTCCGCGTTTCCGTTCGTTGCACGGGCAGCTTGACGAAGTGGCCGTCACGGCCCGGGACTTCGCAGACACCGTCGCCGAACGCGCCGCCGCGCTGGGGGTCGCCCCGGACGGCCGGGCCGCGACCGTCGCCGCCACGAGCGCCGTTCCCGCGATCGCGCATGGCCCGCTGGAGGACCGGGCGGTGGTGAACGCCTTGGTGGACACCTTCGCCACCGTCACCCGCCGGCTGCGCGAGCGGATCGCCGCGACCGACGGGGCGGACGCCGTCACCGGGGATCTGCTGATCGGGCTGATCGCCGAACTGGAGAAGCAGAGCTGGATGTTCCAGGCGGAGAATCAGGCCTGACCCGTATCCTCCTGGCAGCCCTTCACACCCTTCACACCCACGAAAGGTGGTTCAGATGTTCCGCACCCCCAAGGACCTGCTCCGCGGATCGGCCGCCGCCGCGGCCGTCGTCGTCGCCGTTCTCGGCCTCGATGCCGGATCGGCCTCCGCCTCGACCGGCTGGCCGCCGTTGCAGCCGGGCGCCCACCTGTACGCGGGCGCCGGCGGGAGCGGCGCGGTCACCGAGGTCGACCTCGCCGACCTCGGCACCTGCCACACGCTGTCGACGCCCGCCCGGTCGGTGCAGGTCGTCAATGGCTCCGCGTCGGTGCTGCTGTACGCCGGCGCGGACTGCACCGGTGCCGGCCCGTGGGCCACCGGCTCGCTGGCCCAGTCCAACCTGCCCTGGCCGGTGCTGAGTTACCGGGTCGTCCGGGCCTGATCCCGCTTCACCGGTCCCAGGAGGCCTCGTTGGCAGCGCAGGCCGACCGGGGCGGCCACTTCGCGGCCCGGGAGCAGCCGCAGCTGCCGGCCGAAGAACTCCGCACTGCCTTCCGGGCGTTGAGGTAGCCCCGGCGAGGACCGCACCAGGAGAGGTGCCCGGGTTGCCGTGCCGATGGCGGCCCGGGCCTTTTCCCATCGGTTCAGTTCCTCGAACGGTGGAGTCTGCGTCCAGAAGCTGTCCCGCTGGGGGCACAAGGGCGTACCGCCGGGGCGGGCGCGGACCAGGCCCCCCAGCCGACCGCCCGCACGGGCGTTCGTCCGGGTGGCGGCCGCGGCGGCGTGGGTCCAGCGGACGCAGAAGCCCCTGAGGCGGACGCCCGACCGGTGCAGGGCGCGGACCTCGCCCGGGGCGCATGCCGGTGCCGAGCTGATGGGTAGCAGGGCGGCGGCGAGAAGGCGGCGCGTTGGGACGGTGTGGCGGCCGTTGTTGCGGGACCTATGTCTACAACTGTAGATGGCCGCCGTATGCTGCTACGGCACCGGTCCGCTGCTCGCAGTCTGCTACGTCGGCGTTCGGCGGCGGCACCACGAGTGTGCCCATTCCATTCTGATGGCCCGTTGCCGGACGAACCGTCTCGCCGGCCGGCTGCTGCCCACTCTGTCTGGGGGAAGACTTCCTCCGCTACGGCCGCAGCCATTCCGTCCACCACCCCAAGCGCGGGTCGGGTGTTGGTCAGTTTCATCCTGGCGGATGATGGGCGCACAACCCGCGCACGATGTGACGGGGCGGGGCGGTGGATGAAGGTGTGGTTCCCGTGACCGAGGAGGGAACCCGCAGTGGATCGATGGGACCGGGTGGGTCGGCCGGCTGCGTAGGGGGCGGCGCTGGTGACGAGGTCCTCCTGTTGATCAAGGTCTCGTGGGTGGTCGGCGCGCTCGCCGGACTCTTACCGATCGGCGACGGATTCGACCTGGCCGGCTGGGTGGTGCTCAACACCGTGACCATCGGCATGGCAGGCACCGGGATCGTCATGGCCCTCGCCGTCGTGCGGCCCTGGGGAATGCGGGCAACGGGGTCGCTGGTGGCGTTCGCGGCCTGGGCGGGGTCGAGATTGCTAGGACTTGTCCGGTCGATCATGTGCGGAGCCAGATGACCAGGGCTGCTGCGGTGACGGTTCCGAGGTAGACGTATCCGCGTTTGTCGTAGC
>NZ_JBSGDD010000083.1:0-32797 GCF_053602195.1 Kitasatospora sp. NPDC004531
GGCGCCGCAGCAGGGCGTGCAGCCGGAGCACCAACTCCTCCAGCGCGAACAGCTTCACCAGGTAGTCGTCCGCCCCTGCCTGCAACCCGGCCACCAGCCCGCTGCGTCATGCGGAGGCTTCGAGGGCGGTGACGTCCATCCGGGACGGGGTGCCCGGGGCCTTGCCGCAGCTCTCGGGGCGGGGCGGCTCGCTCGCGGCCTCGGCGACCGCGGCCCGCCAGCGGCGGCCGTCGGTGTGCGTGACCTCGACCGTCCAGCCGTCGCCGCTGCGGGTCTGGCGCATGGTCAGCGCGTCGGCGGCGCTCTCGCCGGTCAGCTCGCGGACGGCCTGCTCGGCCGCCTGGGAGGGGCGGGGCCAGTACGAGCGGCCGCGGGAGTGGGCGGGGACGGTGTGGCCGGTGGCGGTGGCGGACAGCACCTCCTTGGCGGACTCGGCGGTCAGCCGGCCGTACGCGTAGCCGTGCGGCAGCACCAGCATGGTGGGGGAGAAGCGGTGGCCGCCGAGGTGGGTGACCTCCCAGACCTCGCTGTGGCCGGCCGACGCCAGGTCGGCGGCCAGCGGGCGGCCGAGCAGCGCGCAGCAGCGGTCGCGGCGGCCGTTGGTGCACACCAGGGCGATCGGGCCGCCGACGTGCTCGGCGCCGAAGCCGTCGTGGCGGCCCGCGCCGAGGGCGGCGAAGTCCAGGCCGAGCAGCGCGGCGGGGTCGTCCAGGCGGGCCCGGCGCACCCACGGGTCGGTGGGCGCGGTGTGGGCGACCAGCACCTCGTGCCCGGCCGCGGTGTCGGTGTCGGCGTGCCGGCCGGGCCGGCGGATCAGCGCGATCCGGACGCCGGTGCCCTCGGCCGCCTTCTCCAGGGCCGCCCCGAGCTCCGGGTCGAGGTGGCTGGCGGTGAGCGCCTGTGCGCCCCAGGGGCCGGGCTGTTCGAGCAGCAGCCAGGTGGTGGCGGTGGCGGCGGTGGCGGCCAACGGCTCGGTCAGTTCGCGCGACAGCGTCGTACAGGTGCTCACCTGCCCACCCTATGTCCGAGTGCCCGCCCGGAGCGGGCTGAGCTTCGTCTGCGGAGGGTCGGCCGGGCGACGGATTATGATCAGCTCCATTGCCTGGAGTTGACGTTCTTTTGGGGGAGTCTTGGGGTCGTTCTTCGCGGTCGACGTGGCGGATCTGGACCGCCTGTTGGCAGACCTGCACCGGAGCCAGGGCGAGTTGCGCACCGCGTTGAACGCGATGCGGGACACCGGGCCGAAGACCACCGGCGCCAAGTCCCTGGACCACGCCTGCGACGAGTTCCACGACAGCTGGGACGACGCGATCAAGAAGATCGCCGAATCCACCCAGCAGATCGAGGAGGGGCTGACCATCACCCGGCGGGCCTACGCGGAGACCGACCAGGCGCTGCGCGACATGTTCGGCGGCGGTGCGGCGTGAGCGACACCGCGCAGTTCCCCGCGCTGGGCTTCGACCCGGCGCCCGGAAACCCGGCCAGCGTGGACGAGTTGGTGCAGCGGCTGACCACCGCCGCCGGCGCGCTGGAGAGTGCCCACGGCACCCTGGAACGGCTCACCCGGGCCGGCGGCAGCTGGCGCGGCGACGCGGCCAAGGCCTTCGCCGGCAAGGTCGGCGAACTGCCCGGCCTGCTCCGCGACAGCGACGACGCGGTACGCACCGCCGCCCAGCAACTTCAGGGCTGGCGCGGCCAGTTGACGCACTTCCAGGACGTCGCACGGCGCTACGAGGCGGACGCGCAGGCGGCCAAGCGCCGCTGCGAGAGCTGCGAGCAGCAGCAGGAGGGCGCCCGCTCGCGCTACGAGTCGGCGGCCGGCGCCCCGGCGTTCCGGCTGGCCGGGCGGATGTACACCGACGACGCGCAACTGCGCGAGGCGCAGGCGGAGATCGACGCCGCGCAGCGCGAGCTGAACGCCGCCGGCGAGGAACTCGACGACGCCAAGCGGGCGTTGGGCGACGCCGAGGACGCGTTCCGGGCGATAGTGAAGCAGGCGAAGGAACTGCGCGAGGACCACCTCGACGCGGCCGACAAGGTCGCGAAGGCGCTGCGCCGGGCCAACCAGAACGCGCCGAGCACCAGCATGTGGGACAACTTCAAGGACGCCCTCAAGCGGGCCGGCCACGCCCTCAAGGAGTGGGCCACCAAGCACGCCGACCTGCTGAAGAAGATCGGCGACTGGCTGGGCATCGCCTCCACCATCCTGGGCGTGGCCGCGCTGTGCACCATGTGGTTCCCGCCGCTGTCCGGCGCGCTGGCGCTGGCCGGCGGCGTGCTCTCGGCGGGCGCGCTGGCCAGCCACGGCCTGGCCAAGCTCGGCGGCGCGGACGTCAGCGCGATGGACCTGGTCGGCGACGGGCTGGGCGCGCTGCCGTTCGGCAAGCTGGTCGGCACGGCGGCCAAGCCGGTCATGAAGGTCACCACCAAGCTCGTCCCGAAGATCGAGAAGGTGGCGCTGGAGACCGGCGAGACGGTGATGCGGCAGACCGGCGGGAAGGTCCGGGAGATAGCCAAGAGCCAGATCGTCGACCACATGGGCGACGCGCTGCGCGGTTCGGCGGTCCGGGTCACCGAGATCGGCGCGGAGGGCGCGCTGAAGACCACCTTCAAGGCGCTGCCCGGCATGGGCAACCGGCTGAAGTTCGCCTGGGAGAAGCACGTCGCCGAGTCGGTGTACGGCACGGCGGTCGACACCTTCAAGTCCACCCGGGTCGCCAACCTGCCGGGCCTGCGCTCGATCCCCTCGTTCCAGAACGCGATCCGGGCCGACGGCAGCCTCGACCCGATGTCCTGGTGGAGCCGGGGCATCAACGGGGTGCCCTCGCTGCCGGGCATCGTCACCGGCATCCACGACCAGTTCAGCGGAGGCAACTGATGTACGGCACACCGCCGTTGACCCCGTCGGCGGGGCGGCGCTCGCGGCTCGGGCTGCTGCTGTGGTTCGCCGTGCAGTGGGTGGTGATCCCGGTGGACCTGCTGACCCGCCTGTTGTACGTGCCGGTGCTCGTGGTGATCGAGGTGGTCACCGATCTGGAGTGGCCGGACCGGGGCTGGCTGCGGATGCTGCTGCGGCCGGTGACCAGGTTCGTCGGTCCGGCCCGGCTGGTGCGCGAGTGGGGCGAGGACCAGCGGCTCTGGGACGCCAGGATGAGGAGCATCTGCCGGAGCGCGGCCGCGGCGTACGCGCGCAGGCCGGCGGGGAAGCGGCAGCTGGACGGCTGGGCCGGGCTGCGCTGGGGCGACGACATGTTCACCTTCGTGCTCTCCCCGAAGGACTACCGCGGCGCGCGGCCGGAACGGATCCACGCGATCGCCGCCGAGCACGGCCTGCTGGCCCGCTCCGCAGCCGAGTTCGGCGTCCAACTGTCCCCGGCGGTGACCCGATGAGCAGCTACACCTTCGACGTGCCGGTGCACTTCCACGACCTCGGCATGCACCTCGACGAGCAGCAGCGCGCCGTCCACCTGCGGGAGCTGGCCTGCGAGATATGGGCGGGCGGCACCGAGGCGCAGCGCGAGGGCGTCCAGCAGTTCTACGGCGAGCTGGCCGACGCCGCCGCCGAGGACGGCGCGAGCTACGCCGGGGTGTGCCTGATGGCCACCGAGGACGACCGGATCTCCACCGCGTCGCTGATCGCCCGCAGCGAGACGCTGGAGCCGGCCGCCGACCCGGAGACGGTGATCGAGACCCTGGAGGAGACCCTCTCGCTGAACCCGGCGGCCGACGTGCACCGCACCGAGACCGAGCAGGGCCCGGCCGTGGTCGCGTTCAGCGGCGTCGAGTGGACGCCCGCGCCGGAGCAGCCCGCGCTGTCGCTGGCCCGGGTGGACGTCTACCTGCCGCTGCCCGAGCTGTCCGAGCTGCTGGTGTTCTCGCTGACCACCCCGTCGCTGCCCGACCTGCCGCAGTACGTCGCGCTGCTGTCCGAACTGACCGACACCGTCGAGGTGTTGACGGACGACCCGGTGCCGCTGCCGGTGCAGCGGCCCGGGGAGCGCGCACCGCTGTTCTGAACCCGCACGCGAAACGGCGGGCACCCCCGGGCGTGGGGGTGCCCGCCGTTTCGCGCAGGTCACATCCGGCTGCCGACCGCCGCGACCTGCGCCGGCACCGGGGTGCCGGAGCCGTCGCGGCGCGGGTCGCGCTCGGGCAGGGTGACCGGCCGGCCGTCGGCGGTGGCGCCGAGGGCGGGCAGCGGGCCGGCCCAGGCGAAGGCGAGGCCGTCCTCGCCGCGCAGGAAGCGCTGGCAGCGGACGCCGCCGGTGGCCCGGCCCTTGCGCGGGTACTGGTCGAACGGGGTGAGCTTCCAGCTGGTCTGCTCCTCGCCGGCCAGCGTGCCGGAGGCGGCGGCCACCGAGAGGACCACCGCGTCCTCGGCGGGGTCGACGGCGGTGAACGACAGCACCCGGGCGCCGTCGGCCAGCTTGATGCCGGCCATGCCGCCGGCCGGGCGGCCCTGCGGGCGGACCTGGCTCGCCGGGTAGCGCAGCAGCTGGGCGTCGGAGGTGAGGAAGACCAGGTCCTCCTCGCCGGTGCGCAGCTCGACCGCGCCGACCAGGGTGTCGCCGTCCTTGAGCGCGATCACCTCGAACTCGTCCTTGTTGGCGGGCCATTCGGGCACCACCCGCTTCACGGTGCCCTGCACGGTGCCGAGCGCCAGGCCCGGCGAGGACTCGTCCAGGGTGGTCAGCGCGAGGGCCTGCTCGTCCGTCTCCAGCCGGAGGAACTCGGAGACCGCCGCGCCGCCGGACAGCGCGGTGGTGCCCGGGGGCAGCGCGGGCAGGTCGATCACCGGCAGGCGCAGCACCCGGCCGGCCGTGGTGACCACGCCGATGTCGCCGCGCGCGGTGGCGGGGACGGCGGAGACCAGCACGTCGTGCCGGGCCCGGGACGGCTCCTCGGTGACCGGCTCCAGGTCGAAGGTGCGGGCCAGCAGGCCGGTGGAGGACAGCAGCACCCGGCACGGGTCGTCGGCGACCTCCAGCGGCACCGACAGCGCCGCCGACGGCACCGAGCCGGCCTCCAGCAGCACGGTGCGCCGCTCGGTGCCGAACTGCTTGGCCACCGCGCCGAGTTCGGCCGACACCACGGAACGCAGCTTGGTGTCGGACTCCAGGATCTCGGTCAGCTCGGCGATCTCCTTGAGCAGCTTGGCCTGCTCGGCCTCCAGCTCGACCCGGTCGAAGCGGGTCAGCCGGCGCAGCGGGGTGTCCAGGATGTACGCGGTCTGGGTGTCGGAGATGCCGAAGCGCTCCATCAGCCGCTCCTTGGCCTGCGCCGCGTCGTCGCTGCTGCGGATGATCGCGATGACCTCGTCGATGTCGACCAGGGCGATCAGCAGGCCCTCGACCAGGTGCAGCCGGTCCTGGCGCTTGCGGCGGCGGAAGTCGCTGCGCCGCTTGACCACCGTGAAGCGGTGGTCGACGTAGACCTCCAGCAGCTCCTTGAGGCCCAGCGTCAGCGGCTGGCCGTCCACCAGCGCCACGTTGTTGATGCCGAAGGTCTCCTCCATCGGCGTCAGCTTGTACAGCTGCTCCAGCAGCGCCTCGGGGACGAAGCCGTTCTTCACCTCGATGACCAGCCGCAGGCCGTGCTCGCGGTCGGTGAGGTCCTTGACGTCGGCGATGCCCTGGAGCTTCTTCGCGTTGACCAGGTCCTTGATCTTCGCGATCACCTTCTCCGGGCCGACCGTGTACGGCAGCTCGGTGACCACGATGCCCTTGCGGCGGGCGGTGACGTTCTCGACCGTGGCGGTGGCGCGGATCTTGAAGGTGCCGCGGCCGGACTCGTACGCGTCGCGGATGCCGGACAGGCCGACGATCCGGCCGCCGGTCGGCAGGTCCGGGCCCGGGACGAACCGCATCAGGGTGTCCAGGTCCGCGTTCGGGTGCTTGATCAGGTGCCGGGCGGCGGCCACCACCTCGGACAGGTTGTGCGGCGGCATGTTGGTGGCCATGCCGACCGCGATCCCGGTGGCGCCGTTGACCAGCAGGTTCGGGTACGCCGCGGGCAGCACCTGCGGCTCCTGCTCGGAGCCGTCGTAGTTCGGGCCGAAGTCGACGGTGTCCTCGTGGATCGACTCCACCATCGACATCGCCGCGGCCGTCAGCCGGGACTCGGTGTAGCGCATCGCGGCCGGCGGGTCGTCGTTGCCGAGCGAACCGAAGTTGCCGTGGCCGTCGATCAGCGGCAGCCGCATCGAGAACGGCTGCGCCATGCGCACCACGGCGTCGTAGATCGAGGTGTCGCCGTGCGGGTGCAGACGGCCCATCACCTCGCCGACCAGACGCGCGCACTTGACGTGGCCGCGCTCCGGGCGCAGGCCCATCTCGTTGGCCTGGTACAGGATCCGGCGGTGCACCGGCTTCAAACCGTCGCGGGCGTCCGGCAGGGCCCGGGAGTAGATCACCGAGTAGGCGTACTCCAGGAACGAGCCCTGCATCTCGTCCACGACATCGACATCGAGGATGCGCTCCTCGAAGTCACCGGGCGGCGGGGTGGGCGAACTGCGGCGGGCCATCGCTGCGGGGCTCCCTTGCGGTACTGGGGTCGGACGCGGGCGTGAACGCCCCCCATTGTGGACCCTCGGTGGGACACCACCTGTCACCCGGGCCGCTTCCGCCGCTGGCGAACGCGCCCGATGACCGGACACCTGACGGCCGCTCGGGGCGTTGCACCAGAATGGGGGACGTCACAAGCCCCCGGCCCGGACACTCCGGAACCGACGACGGGAAGGACCCCCGCATGGCCAACCCCGGCCCCGCCAGCGGCCTCGCCATCACCGAACACCGCCTGGCCAACGGCCTGCGCGTAGTGCTCTCCGAGGACCACCTCACTCCGGTCACCGCCGTGTGCCTCTGGTACGACGTGGGCTCCCGGCACGAGGTGAAGGGCCGCACCGGGCTCGCCCACCTCTTCGAGCACCTGATGTTCCAGGGCTCGGCGAGCGTCTCCAACAACGGGCACTTCGAACTGGTCCAGGGCGCCGGCGGCTCGCTCAACGGCACCACCAGCTTCGAGCGCACCAACTACTTCGAGACCATGCCCGCGCACCAGCTGGAGCTCGCGCTCTGGCTGGAGGCCGACCGGATGGGCTCGCTGCTGGCCGCCCTGGACGAGACGTCCATGGAGAACCAGCGCGACGTGGTGAAGAACGAGCGCCGCCAGCGCTACGACAACGTGCCCTACGGCACCGCGTTCGAGAAGCTCACCGCGCTGTCCTTCCCCGGCGAGCACCCCTACCACCACACCCCGATCGGCTCGATGGCCGACCTGGACGCGGCGACGCTGGAGGACGCCCGGGCGTTCTTCCGCACCTACTACGCGCCCAACAACGCGGTGCTGTCGATCGTCGGCGACCTCGACCCCGAGCAGACCATCGCCTGGGTGGAGAAGTACTTCGGCTCCATCCCCGGCCACGACGGCAAGCAGCCGCCGCGCGACGGCAGCCTGCCCGACATCATCGGCGCCGAGACCCGCGAGCTGATCCGCGAGGACGTCCCCTCCCGCGCCCTGATGGCCGCCTACCGCCTGCCGCACGACGGCAACCGCCAGGCCGACGCCGCCGACCTGGCGCTCACCATCCTCGGCAGCGGCGAGTCCTCCCGGCTGTACAACCGCCTGGTCCGCCGCGACCGCACCGCCGTCTCGGCCGGCTTCGGCCTGCTGCGGCTGTCCGGCGCGCCCTCGCTGGGCTGGCTGGACGTCAAGGCCGGGGCCGGCGCCACCATCGAGCAGATCGAGGCCGCCGTCGACGAGGAGCTCGCCCGGTTCGCCGCCGAGGGCCCCACCGCCGAGGAACTCGAACGCGCCCAGGCCCAGATCGAGCGCGAGTGGCTGGACCGGCTCACCACGGTGGCCGGCCGCGCCGACGAACTCTGCCGCTTCGCCGTGCTGTTCGGCGACCCGAAGCTGCTGAACGAGGCCCTGCCGAGGGTCCTCGACGTCACCGCCGAGGAGGTCCGCGAGGTCGCCGCCGCCCGGCTGCGCCCCGACAACCGGGCCGTGCTGGTGTACGAGCCGACCCCCGACGACAGCACCGACGACGACAGCTCCGAGAACGAGGAGGCGGCGGCGTGAGCGACACCCCCGCGCAGGACACCCCCGCGAAGTACGTCCCCGCGATGGACTTCCACCCGCAGCCGCAGCCCGGCACCCCCACCCCGTGGGCGTTCCCGGCCCCCGAGCGGCTCACCCTGGCCAACGGCATCACGGTGCTGCACTGCCACCGCCCCGGCCAGCAGCTGGTCGCCGTCGACATGGTGCTGGACGTGCCGCTCGCCGCCGAGCCCGAGGGCCTGGACGGCGTCGCCTCGATCATGACCCGGGCGCTGTCCGAGGGCACCGACACGCTCACCGCCGAGCAGTTCGCGGCCGAGCTGGAGCGGGCCGGCGCCACCCTGGACTCCAACGTCGACCACCCGGCGCTGCGGGTCTCGCTGGAGGTCCCGGCCTCCCGGCTGGAGCGCGGCCTCACCCTGCTGAGCGACGCCCTGCGGGTGCCGGCGCTGCCCGAGGAGGAGATCGAGCGGCTGGTCGCCAACCGCCTCGACGAGATCGTCCACGAGCAGGCCAACCCGTCCCGGCGCTCCGCCAAGGCGCTGTACTCGGCGCTGTTCGCCGAGTCCGACCGGCTGTCCCGGCCGCGGGCCGGCACCACCGAGACCGTCAAGCGGATCGACCGGGCCGCGGTGAAGGCGTTCTACGACGCCCACCTGCGCCCGTCCGCGGCCACCGCCGTGGTGGTCGGCGACCTCACCGGCGTCGACCTGGCCGCGCTGCTGGAGTCCACCCTCGGCCGCTGGAGCGGCGAGCGGGTCGAGGCGTCCGTGCACGGCGCGGTGACCGCCGACGACAGCGGCCGGGTGATCATCGTCGACCGTCCCGGCTCGGTGCAGACCCAGCTGCTGATCGGCCGGATCGGCCCGGACCGGCACGACCCGACGTGGGCCGCGCAGGTCCTCGGCATCTACTGCCTCGGCGGCACCCTCACCTCCCGGCTCGACCGGGTGCTGCGCGAGGAGAAGGGCTACACCTACGGCGTCCGGGCGTTCGCCCAGCCGCTGCGCTCCGCCGCCGACGGCTCCGGCCGCGGACTGCTGGCGATCAGCGGCTCGGTGGACACCGAGTCCACCGCGCCCGCGCTGCAGGACACCTGGACCATCCTGCGCACGCTGGCCGCCGAGGGCCTGACCGACGCCGAGCGCGAGGAGGCCGTGCAGTTCCTGGTCGGCGTCGCGCCGCTCAAGTACGAGACGGCCGGGTCGGTCGCCGCCACCCTCGCCGACCAGGTCGAGCAGTACCTGCCGGACACCTACCAGGCCGAGTTCTACCGGCAGTTGACCGAGCTCGACACCGACGCGGCGACCCGCGCCGCGGTCGCCGCCTTCCCGCCGGACCGCCTGGTCACCGTGCTGGTCGGCGACGCCTCGGTGATCGCCGAGCCGGTCAAGGCGCTCGGCATCGGCGACGTCACGGTCGTCGCCAACTGACGTCCTGCTGCGAGGGCCCGGCGGAGTGTCAGCTCCGCCGGGCCCTCGGCGTTTTTTATTGCGTTGCGCGCTGTCGGTGCGGCGTGGGTAGATGTCTTCCGGCCGGGCGGGAGGCGCGCGGTCATGACGAATGCGGGAGGAGGCGGTCACCATGCGGGTCGAGCCACGACGACGCTCCCCGAGGCTGCCCTTCTGTCTTTCGTACCGATCTGCCTGAGCAGCCCCCGCGCAGCACCGTCCGCTGCCCGCGGCCCCGCCCTGCCGGGCCGCCCCCGAACTTCCCCGCCGCCGCACCGGGCGTCCTCGTGCGGCACCCTTGAACTCAGCGACCCAGGAGGTCGAACCCTTATGTCGTACACCGAGATTCCCGGCGTCCGGGTCCCGATCCGGATGTGGACCGATCCGGCCACCGTCGAGGGCCAGGCCCTGGAGCAGCTGCGCAACATCAGCACGCTGCCCTGGCTGCACGGCCTCGCCGTGATGCCGGACGTCCACCTGGGCAAGGGCGCCACCGTCGGCTCCGTCATCGCCATGAAGGGCGCGGTCTGCCCGGCCGCCGTCGGCGTCGACATCGGCTGCGGGATGACGGCCGTCAAGTCCTCGCTGACCGCGAAGGACCTGCCCGACGACCTGTCGCACCTGCGGCACCGGATCGAGCAGGCCATCCCGGTCGGCCGCGGCCTGCACACCGACCCGGTCGACCCGGGCAAGCTGCACGGGCGGTCCACCGCCGGGTGGGACGACTTCTGGCAGCGCTTCGACGGCATCGCCTCCGAGGTGCGCTGGCGGCGCGAGCGGGCCGCCCAGCAGATGGCCACCCTCGGCGGCGGCAACCACTTCATCGAGCTGTGCCTGGACGACGACGGCGCGGTCTGGCTGATGCTGCACTCCGGTTCGCGGAACATCGGCAAGGAGCTCGCCGAGCACCACATGACGATCGCCCGCGGGCTGCCGCACAACCAGGGCCTGATCGACCGCGACCTCGCGGTGTTCATCGCCGACACCCCGCAGATGGCCGCCTACCGCTCCGACCTGTTCTGGGCGCAGGAGTACGCCAAGCACAACCGGGCGCTGATGATGGCCCTGCTGCAGGACGCGGTCCGCCGCGAACTGCCCAAGGCCCGGGCCACCTTCGGCGAGATGATCTCCTGCCACCACAACTACGTCGCCGAGGAGCGCTACGACGGCGTCGACCTGCTGGTCACCCGCAAGGGCGCGATCCGGGCCGGCTCGGGCGAGTACGGCATCATCCCCGGCTCCATGGGCACCGGCTCGTACATCGTGAAGGGCCTCGGAAACGCCGCCTCCTTCAACTCGGCCTCGCACGGCGCGGGCCGCAGGATGAGCCGGACGGCGGCCAAGAAGCGCTTCACCGCGAAGGACCTCGCCGAGCAGACCGCGGGCGTCGAGTGCCGCAAGGACGCCGGAGTGGTCGACGAGATCCCCGGCGCGTACAAGCCGATCGAGAAGGTCATCGCCCAGCAGAAGGACCTGGTCGAGGTGGTCGCGCACCTCAAGCAGGTGATCTGCGTCAAGGGCTGAGGGCCGCCCGGCGGCCGGCGGGCTCGGCTCGGCGCAGCCGTTCCTCAGGCCGCCGGGAGCTCGTCGAGGCCTTCCCGGACCATCTTGGCGACGCGGTCGAGTGCCGCGTCCGCGCCCTCGGCGGTGGCGGAGAGGACGACGGTCTCGCCGCCCTCCGCGCCGAGGGTGAGGAGGCCGAGCATGGAGCCGGCGTTGACCGGGGTGCCGTTCTCCTTGGCGATGGTCATCGGGACGCCGGTGGAGGTGACGGCCTTGACGAAGACGGAGGCGGGACGGGCGTGCAGGCCCTCGGCCCAACCGATGGTGACGCGGCGCTCAGCCATGATGAGGTGCCTTTCGAGGTGGTGCAGGGTGGTGCACATGTTGTCTAGACCAGTGTTGCACGACAGTGCCCTGGCGGCCCGGCGGCGAGCAGCAAGCCTGCCGTGACCGGCCGGGCCTGCGCCATCAGGCTCGCCGAGGGCTACCCTGACGACCGTGGAGCACGACACCGTCAAGCACGCCATGGCTCGTGAAGAGGCCGAGCACGGTTATCCGCAGCACTGGGAGGCCGATGTCCTGCTGCGTGACGGGGGCACGGCCCGGATCAGACCGATCACCGCCGACGACGCCGACCGGCTGGTGGAGTTCTACGAGCAGGTCTCGGACCAGTCGAAGTACTTCCGCTTCTTCGCCCCGTACCCGCACCTGTCGGACAAGGACGTGCGCCGCTTCACGCACCACGACTACGTGAACCGGGTGGGCCTGGCGCTGGTGGTGCGGGACCGGTTCATCGCCACCGTGCGGTACGACCGGATCGACAAGGCGGGCATGCCGTCCACCACCGGCACGGACGCCGAGGTGGCGTTCCTGGTGCAGGACGCGCACCAGGGCCGGGGCATCGCGTCGGCGCTGCTGGAGCACATCGCGGCGGTCGCGCAGGAGCGCGGCATCCGCCGGTTCACGGCCGAAGTGCTGCCGGAGAACCGGAAGATGGTGAAGGTGTTCACCGACGCCGGCTACACCCAGCGGCGCAGCTTCGCCGACGGCGTGGTGCACCTGGAGTTCGACCTGGAGCCGACCGCCGCCTCGCTCGCGGTGATGCGGGCCCGCGAGCACCGCGCCGAAGCCCGGTCCGTGCAACGGCTGTTGACGCCCCGTTCGATCGCCGTGATCGGGGTGTCGCGCAACCCGCAGTCGGTCGGCCGGGCGCTGCTGCGCGACATCCGGGCGGGCTTCGACGGTCCGGTGTACGCGGTGAACCGCACCGTCGAGCCGGGCACCCTGCTGGACGGCGTGCCCAGCTGCCGGTCGGTCCTGGCGATCCCCGGCCCGGTCGACCTGGCGGTGATCGCGGTGCCCGAGCCGGCCGTCCCCGCCGTGGTCGCCGAGTGCGGGGCGCACGGCGTGCAGGGCCTGGTGGTGGTCACCGCCGGGTACGCCGAGACCGGCCCGGACGGGCGCGACCGGCAGCGGGCGCTGGTGCGCCAGGCGCGGGCCGCCGGCATGCGGGTGATCGGCCCGAACGCGTTCGGCCTGATCAACACCGACCCCGAGCACCGCCTGAACGCCTCGCTCGCCCCCGTGCTGCCCGAACGCGGCCCGTTCGGCGTGTTCTGCCAGTCCGGCGCGATCGGCGTCGCCCTGCTGGAGGCCGCCCACCGGCGCGGCCTGGGCCTGTCCTCGTTCGCCTCGGTCGGCAACCGGGCGGACGTCTCCGGCAACGACCTGCTCCAGTACTGGGAGGAGGACGACGCCACCGACGTGGTGCTGCTCTACTTCGAATCCTTCGGAAACCCGCGCAAGTTCACCCGGATCGCCCGCCGGCTCGCCGCCGCCAAGCCCGTGGTGGTGCTCAAGGGCGCCCGGCACACCGGCAGCCTGCCGCCCGGCCACGCCGTGCAGCCCGCCGCCACCCGGCTGCGCGACGCCACCGTGGACGCGCTGTTCCAGCAGGCCGGCGTGATCCGGGTGGACACCATCACCGAACTCTTCGACACCGGCGAACTGCTGGCCGGCCAGCCGCTCCCGGCCGGCGGCCGGGTCGCCGTCGTCGGCAACTCCGACTCGCTGGGCCTGCTCACCTACGACACCTGCCTGACCGCCGGCCTGCGCCCGCGCACCCCTGTCGACCTGACCACCGGCGCCAGCGGCGAGAACTTCCGGATCGCCCTGGACACCGCGCTCAGCGACCCCAAGGTGGACGCCGTGATCGCCGTCGCCATCCCGCCGATCGGCGTGCAGGGCCTCCCGTCCGCGCCCGAGCTGGTCGAGGACGCCCCGGAGATCGCCCAGGCCCTGCTGGACGCCGCCGAACGCGGCCGGGAACTCGGCAAGCCGCTGCTGCTCGCCCACCTCGCACTGCCCGCCCTGGTCGCCCGGCTGCGGGTCGGCGGAGTGCCCGCCTACCCGGCCCCCGAACGCGCCGTCCACGCCCTCGCCGACGCCGTCCGGTACGCCAAGTGGCGCCGCCGCACCGTCGAGGCCGAGCAGACCGCCCGGGTGCCGGAACTCGACGGCGTGCACGAGAACGCCGCCCGCGCCCTGGTCGAACAGGCCCTGGGCAGCCGCGAGGCGGTCGCCGCCCGCCTGCAGTCCGGCGGAGCCCGGGTCACCCTGCCCGACCTGGACGCCGCCGCGCTGCTCGGCCACTACGGCATCACCGTCAGCCCGACGCTCGCCGCACCCGACGAGAGCGCCGCCGTCAAGGCGGCGGCCACGCTGGGCTACCCCGTTGCGCTGAAAGCCACCGCCGAACACCTGCGCCACCGGCCCGACCTCGGCAGCGTCCGCCTCGACCTCACCAGCGAGGCCGAGCTGCGCCGCGCCCACCGCGAACTGGACGCCCTGCTGGGCGGTGCCGCGCAGGCCGAACTGGTCGTCCAGCGCCTCGCCCCGCGCGGCGTGGACACCGTGATCGGCGCCGCCGTCGACCCCGCCGTCGGCACCATCCTGTCCTTCGGCCTGGCCGGCGCCCCCGCCGAACTGCTCGGCGACGTCGCCCACCGCCTGGTCCCCGCCACCGACCGGGACGTCGCCGAACTGATCAGGGAAGTCCGCGCCGCACCCCTGCTGTTCGGCTGGCGCGGCGCCGAAGCGGTCGACACCGGCGCGCTGGAGGAACTGCTGCTCCGGGTCTCCCGCCTGGTCGACGACCTGCCCGAGGTCGCCTCCGTCGACCTCGAACCCGTGGTGGTCGCCCCGCACGGCCTCACCGTCCTCGGCGCCCGGGTCCGGATCGCCCCGTTGCCGGTCCGCACCGATCTGGGACCGCGCGCCATGAGCACGCTGTAACCTTGCGTGGTTGCCCGCCCGGCAGGAACGGGCAACCCCCGGGCCCGGCTTCGAAGGACCGGGAGACCCCGGCGCAGTGCCACCCGCCGGACCGGCGGGACATGCCAGGATGGAGATATGGCGAAGACCGGTACCACCACGCAGGACCTGCGGTCCGCGATCGAGCGCAGCGGCTACTATCCGGCGCTGGTCTCCGAGGCGGTGGAGGCCGCGGTGGGCCCCGAGCCGATCAGCTCGTACCTGGTGCACCAGGAGACCACCTTCGACGCGAACGAGGTCCGCCGGCACGTCACCGTGCTGGTGCTCACCCCGTCCCGCTTCGTGGTCAGCCACACCGACGAGCAGAACGGCGACGCGGCCACGCCCGTCCCCTACGCCACCACCTCCACCGAGACGGTCCGGCTGGACCGGATCAACTCCGTGGTGATCAGCCGCATGGTCGCCAACCCCGAGACCTACACCCCCGGCACCCTGCCGCGCGAGGTCGTCCTCACCATCGGCTGGGGCGCCGTGCAGCGCCTCGACCTGGAACCGGCCGGCTGCTCCGACCCCAACTGCGAGGCGGACCACGGCTACACCGGCTCCGCCACCGCCGACGACCTGTCGCTGCGGGTCAGCGAGGCCGGCGACGGCCCCGAGACGGTCGCCCAGGCGCTGGTGTTCGCCCGGGCGCTGTCCGAGGCGACCGTGGCCAACGGCTGAGCCCGGTATGCATCACGGCTACGACTCGTTCCATCCGCTCGACCCGGCCGACGCCCCGGCGCCGCGCTACGGCTGCGCCGCCCTCTCCGACCTGCTGCCCACCCTGGCGGCAGGCCTCGGCGTGCCCGGCTACCGGCCGGTGCTGCCGCTGGAGCCCGCCGACCGGGTCTGCGTGTTCCTGGTCGACGGCCTCGGCTGGGAGCTGATCCGCCGGCACCCCGACTGGGCGCCGTTCCTCAACTCGCTGACGGCCGCCGGCACGCCGATCACCGCCGGGTTCCCGTCCACCACCGCCACCTCGCTGGCCTCCGTCGGCACCGGCCTGCCGCCCGGACAGCACGGCCTGGCCGGGTACACCGTGGCGATCCCCGGCCGCGGCCAGCTGATGAACCAGCTGCGCTGGCAGCCGCACGTGGAGCCGCACGACTGGCAGCCCCACCCGACCGTCTTCGAGCAGGCGCACCTCGCCGGCGTGGCCACCGCCCAGGTGTCCTCCCCGCTGTTCGCCACCACCCCGCTCACCCAGGTCGCGCTCTCCGGCGGCACCTTCCTCGGCCGCACCACCGGCGAGGAGCGGATGGACCGGGCCGCCGCCTGGCTCGCCGAGCACGACCGTGCCCTGGTCTACACCTACCTCAGCGAACTCGACGCCGCCGGGCACCGCTTCGGCGTCGACTCCGACGAGTGGCGGCTCACCCTGTCCACCGTCGACCGGCTCGCCCGCCGCCTCGCCGAACAGCTCCCGCCGCGCTCCGCCCTCTACGTCACCGCCGACCACGGCATGATCGACGTCACCCCGGAGAACCGGATCGACTTCGACGAGGACTGGGAACTCTCGGCCGGCGTCGCCCTGCTCGGCGGCGAGGGCCGCGCCCGCCACGTGTACGCCCACCCCGGCGCGGCCGGCGACGTGTACGCGGTGTGGAGCGAGGTGCTCGGCGAGCAGATGTGGGTCGCCACCCGCGAACAGGCCATCGCCGCAGGTTGGTTCGGCCCCCGGGTCGACGAACGCGTCCACCACCGGATCGGCGACGTGGTGGCCGCCGCCCGCGACGACATCGCGATCATCGCCAGCCGCAGCGAACCCGGCGAGTCCCAGATGGTCGGCCTGCACGGCTCGATGACCCCCGTCGAACAACTCGTCCCGCTGCTCGAAGTCCGTGGCTGAGACCGGCCCGTCAACCACCCACGCCCGAAAGGCTGACGCTCCACCCATGGCTGAACTGGTGTTCTTCTCGGGCACGATGGACTGCGGCAAGTCCACCCTCGCCCTCCAGATGGACCACAACCACACCGCGCGCGGCCGGCAGGGCATCATCTTCACCCGCCACGACCGGGCCGGCGCCGCCACCATCTCCAGCCGCCTCGGCCTGCGCGCCGACGCGGTCGAGGTCGGCGACGCCTTCGACTTCCAGGCCTACGTGGTCAACCTGCTCTCCGCCGGCGGCAAGGTCGACTACCTGATCTGCGACGAAGCGCAGTTCTTCTCCGCCGGACAGATCGACCAACTCGCCCGCATCGTCGACGAGTTGGGCATCGACGTGTTCACCTTCGGCATCACCACCGACTTCCGCACCAAACTCTTCCCCGGCTCCCAGCGGCTGATCGAACTCGCCGACCGGGTCGAGGTCCTCCAGGTCGAGGCCCTCTGCTGGTGCGGCGCCCGCGCCACCCACAACGCCCGCACCGTCGGCGGCGTCATGGTGGTCGAAGGAGCGCAGGTCGTGGTCGGCGACGTCGCCGTCAGGGAGGACGAGATCGGCTACGAGGTGCTCTGCCGCCGCCACCACCGCCGCCGCCTCACCGCAGCCACCGCCCGCGCTGCCGTCCTCTCCCCGGACGTCCTCCCGTTCGAGGGCTGACCCGCCCTCAAGCACGCCACAATGGCAGCATGACCTCGCCGCTGATCACCGTCGCCGAACTCGCCGGCGCGCTCGACACCCCGCACCCGCCGGTCCTGCTCGACATCCGCTGGCAACTCGGCGGCCCGCCCGGCGCCGAGGAGTACGCCAAGGGCCACCTGCCCGGCGCGCACTACCTCGACCTCGACCAGGACCTCGCCGACCCGCCGGGCCGCGCCGGCCGCCACCCGCTGCCCGCGACCGAACGCCTCACCGCCGCGCTGCGCCGCGCCGGCGTCACCGCGACGCGACCGGTGGTCGCCTACGACGCCGGCCCGTCGCTCTCCGCCGCCCGCGCCTGGTGGCTGCTCCGCTGGGCCGGCCACCCCGACGTCCGGGTCCTCGACGGCGGCCTCGCGGCGTGGCTCGCCGCCGGGCACGCCCTGAGCACCGAGGCGCCCGCCCCCGGCGACAGCGACTTCACGGTCGAACCCGGTCGGCTGCCCACCGTCGACATCACCCAAGTCGCGGGCGCCGCACTCCTGTTGGACGCGCGGGCCGGTGAACGCTACCGCGGCGAGACGGAGCCGATCGACCCCCGGGCGGGCCACATTCCCGGCGCGGTCTCGGCCCCGACGACGGAGAATCTCGCTGCTGACGGCCGTTTCCTCCCGGCTGCGGAGCTCGCGTCCCGGTTCGCGGCTCTTGGCGTGACCGAGCCGGCGAAGACGGCGGTCTACTGCGGCTCCGGCGTGACGGCGGCGCACCAGCTCCTCGCGCTGGAAGTTGCGGGGTACGAAGGCGCTGCGCTGTACCCGGGGTCCTGGAGCGAGTGGTCCGCCGATCCGGAGAACCCTGTCGCGGTGGGGTGAGTATTCAGGGGCCCGGGGAACGGCGGGGCCATGTTGCCGGCGGTCGGCGCGAGCGGTTGGTCATGGCTGCGGCGGGCCTTACGACGGAGGCCCGAAACTTACGGAACGCTCAGCGCCCCCATGACCAACCGCAGACTCGACCTCGCCGTTCCCCGAGCCCCTGGTTTCGCGTCCTACTCGGGCTTCTTGCGGCGGGAGCCGAAGACGATCTCGTCCCAGCTCGGCACCGTCGCCCGGCGGCCGGGGCGGACGCCGTCCGCCTCGGCCTGGCGGTCGGTGGCGCCGACCATGCGGTCGCGGTGCGGGGAGACCGAGCGCGGCATGAGGATGTCCGCGTACGCGGAGCCCGCGCCGACGCTGGCCGCGGGGGCGCTGGCCGGCTCCTCGATCTCCTCGGGTTCCTCGGCGGCGGCGGTCTCCACGTTCGGCCCGACCGGGGTCAGGTCGCCGCGGTAGGAGGGGACCACGTCCAACAGGCTGGTGAGGGAATCCCGTTCGGGGGAGACCGCGGCGACCGCCTCGCGGTGCATGATGCGGTCGGCGGAGGGCCGCTCGATCATCGGGCGGGTCGGGCGGTCGTGGGGGAGTCGGGCGATCCGCGGGATGAACGGGAAGACGGAGTCCTCCTCGCGTTCCACGTTCTCGCCGATCAGCGCGCGCGCCTCGTCGTCGTTCGGCTGCACCAGCCGCCGCGGCGGGTCGTACGACCAGGCGGCGCGCCGGTGTTCGCCCTCGGCGCGGTAGGTGAGGATGACTTCCCAGGTGCCGTCGTCGCGGCGCCAGGAGTCCCAGCGTTCGGTGTCCTTCTCGGCGCCGCGCAGCGCGAGGCGCTCGGCGACGGCCTCGCCGAGCTGGGGGCCGGTGGACTCGCCGTGGCGGCGGATCGCCGTCTTGCGGGCCCGCTCGGCCATGAAGGCGCGCTCGGCCAGCACCGGACCCTCGAAGCGACGGACGCGTTCGACCGAGATGCCGGCGGCCTGGGCGACCTCCTCGGCGGAGGCACCGGCTCGTATCCGCGCCTGGATGTCCCGCGGGCGGAGGTGGCTCTCCACCTCGATCTCGATCTGGCCGAGCCGCGGCCGGTCACCCCGGACGGCGGCGCGCAGCCGCTCGTCGATCGGAAGGGTGTACTCCGTGCTGTCGGCAGCCTTGAGCACCAGCCGTGTGCCGTCGTTGCTGACGGCCACGACGCGCAGTTCGGGCACGGTTACCTCCCGGGTGGTGCCTGCCGACGTCACCTGCGTCGCTGCTCCCGTACTGAGTGTGGCCTGCCCGCTGGCGAGTGGCCACAACCTTGCAGAGTTACCCGGCGTGTCGGGCTTTCGCCCGTGCGCGCCGCTGTGGCACGGTTGCCTGTTTGCCACGTCGACGGTCGACATCGCACCCGGGCGCCCGGGCCGTCGTCTGACGGAGTGTCGACAGGCGGGACCGAAGGCTCAGGCTCCACGAACAGTACTCCATTCGTGGCATCCAGAGGGGCGGCTCGCCGTTCAAGTCTCCGGCGAATCATCGGAATCTCCGAAGTGAGCACCCCATTGGGCGGGCGGTGCTCGGCGGACGGTGATCATCTTCACATATATCGCCCGGGAGCAACCGGATTTTCGACCCTTGTGTCCTTCTTTGGGCAAGATGGAGAGACTTGTTCGAAATTCCGACACGCCGACCGAGGGACCGGGATGCCGCAGCAGAGGGAGCAGTTCGCGCACGGAGCGGCCGACGCCGAGGAGAAGGGCGAGCGCAAGCGGCTTGATCTGACGGTTGCTCAGGTCGCGGCGAGCGCTCTGGCGACGGTGGTCGGTGCGGTGCTCGCCTCGGAACTCGGAGTGTACGGAACGATACTCGGTGCGGCCGTCGTCTCGGTGGGGGCGACGACCGGAAGCGCGGTCTTCCAGCACCTGTTCAAACGCACCGGGGAACAACTGCGCAACGTGCGGGAACGCGGCGCCGAATCCGCGCCGGTCGGGCAACCGCGGCCGGTTCCGGCGGGCGGAATCAGCGAGGAGTGGAACGCGCCGCGGCTGGTGCGGGCGAAACGCCGCTGGACGTGGAAGTCGTACGCGGCAGTGTCCGCACTGGTGTTCGCCATTGCGATGGTGCCGATCGTGGCGGTGGAACTCGCCGCCGGAAAACCGCTGCACGACATCACCACCGGCCAGGAGGGCAGCGGCACCTCGTTCAATCCGTCCCGCCCCTCCGGGAACAGCGGCGGCGCCGGCGACGAGGAGCGCGGGAAGGACGAGCCGCAGCGGCCCGCCCCGGCGCAGTCGCCGAGCGCCGAGCCGTCCCGGTCGGGGCCGAGCGACCTTCCCTCGTCCGGGAGTTCCGCCTCGCCGAGCACCTCGGCGCGGCCCTCCGGCAAGCCCGAGCCGAGCGCCTCGCCGAGTGCGGGCGTGTCGCCGGAGCCGTCCGGCGAGGCCCCGGTCGCTCCGGCCGGGGGCCCCTCGCCGGCGGCCGGGGCGGCGGAGTGACGGACGGTCAGGCGCCGAGCACCCGGCGCAGGTGGTCGTTGGTGAAGCGGCGCTCCGGGTCGACCTTGTCCCGCAGCGCGGTGAAGTCGCCGAAGCGCGGGTAGACGGAGGCCAGGTACTCGGCGTCCCGGGTGTGCAGCTTGCCCCAGTGCGGGCGGCCCCGGTGGGCGGTCATCAGCTTCTCCACCTCGGTGAAGTAGCCCAGTTCGCGGGTGCCCCGGTAGAGGTGGACGGCGATGTAGACGGTGTCCCGGCCGTTCGCGGTGGACAGCCACAGGTCGTCCGCCGGGGCGGTCCGGACTTCGACGGGGAAGCTGATCCGCCAGTCGGAGCGCTCCACCAGGGCCTTGAGTTCGCGCAGCACGGCGGTGGCGGCCTCGCGCGGCACCGCGTACTCCATCTCGACGAAGCGAACCTTGCGGGGACTGGTATAGACCTTGTACGCCCGGTCCGTGAAGCGGCGCTCCGACCAGGCGCGGCTGGCGATCTTGGCGATGGCGGGGATCGAGCCGGGGAAGGCGCGGCCTACCCGGCAGGCGCCCTCCCAGACGGTGTTGGAGACGAAGTCGTCGTCCAGCCAGGCCTTGAACTTCGGCAGCGGAGCGGCCGGGCCCTGGCTGCGGTTGTTGCGCTTGGTCGAGCAGCGGTCGGTGTGCGGGAACCAGTAGAACTCGAAGTGCTCGTTGACGGCGGTCAGTTCGTCGAAGCGGCCGAGCACCTCGGCGAAGCCCATCGGCTTCTCGTGCGCGGCGAGCAGGAACATCGGCTCGACGGCGAAGGTCAGCGCGCTGATCACGCCGAGTGCGCCGAGGCCGAGGCGGGCGCCCTGGAAGAGTTCGGGGTTCTCGGTGGCGGAGCAGGTCTGCACGGTGCCGTCGGCGAGGACGATCTCCACCGCCCGGATCTGCGCGGCCAGTGAGCCGGAGTCGCGGCCGGTGCCGTGGGTGCCGGTGCTGGTGGCGCCGGCCACGGTCTGGGCCTCGATGTCGCCCATGTTGGTCAGCGACAGGTCGGCGGCGGCCAGCATCCGGTTCAGCCGGTGCAGCGGCAGGCCCGACTCGACGGTGACGGTGCCCGCCGCGCGGTCGACGGCGCGCACGGCGGTCAGCCGGTCCGGGCGGACCAGCACGGCGTCGCCGGCCGAGGCGATCGCGGTGAACGAGTGGCCGGAGCCGACCGCCTTGACGGAGCGGCCGGCCTCGGCGGCCGTCTTGACCAGCGCGGCCAGTTCCTCGACCGAGGCCGGTGCCGCCACCTGCGCGGGGCGCGCGCTCTGGTTGCCCGCCCAGTTCCGCCAGACCTCGGTCATCTCCGGAGCCCTCCCGCTCGCCCGTCCCCGCCCGCCGGTTCCACCGGCGGGTCGGGGGGAGCGTAGTCACTGCCCCGCGGCCAGGTCCATGGTCCGAAGGGCCTGACATGAGGGGCGCTCGGCTCAGGAGGCGACGGGCTCCGGCACCGCCGCCTGCTCGGCCGCGGCCAGCCGGTGGCGCAGCTTGGGCATGCCGACGTAGGCGGCGAGCGCGCCGAAGCCCGCGGCGGCGACCGGCACCCAGTAGCCGTTGGCGGCGCCGTTTGCGTCCACCACCAGGCCGGCCACCGAGGAGCCGACCGCCACGCCGAGCGCCATGCCGGTGGTGGTCCAGGTCATGCCCTCGGTCAGCTGGGCGGCCGGGACGAGGCGTTCGACCAGTGCCATCGCGGTGATCAGGGTGGGCGAGATGGCCAGGCCGGACAGGAACAGCGCGGTGCCGACGCCGACGAGCGCGGCGGTGCCGTGCATCAGCTGGGCGGCGAGGATCAGCGGCACCGTGCCGACCGCCATCACCGTCACGCCGATCAGGAAGCGGCGGGCCATCGACCCGGCGAGCTTCAGGGTGCCGAACACCGCGCCGGCCAGGCAGGAGCCGAGCGCGTAGACGGCCAGCACCGGGCCGGAGGCGCCGGTGTGCTGCTGGGCCTTGGCGAAGGCGACGGTGACCACCTCGACCGAGCCGAACACGCCGCCGGTGGCGACCAGCGTCATCACCAGGATCCGCAGGCCCCCGTTGGAGATCGCGCCGGGCCCGGAGTGGTGCGCGGCCGGATGGACCGGCGGTTCGGTGCGCCGCTGGCCGGTGAACAGCAGCACGCCGACCACCAGGAACACCCCGGCCAGCAGCACGCCCGACTCCGGGAAGAGCGTGGTGGCCAGCGAGACCGCGAGGATCGGGCCGACGATGAAGCAGATCTCGTCTGCCACCGCCTCGAAGGAGTACGCGGTGTGCAGCTTCGGGGGCTCGTCCCGGTACAGGTGGGCCCAGCGGGCGCGGACCATCGAGCCGGTGCTGGGCATCACGCCCATGCCCGCCGCGAACACGAACAGCGTCCAGTCCGGCAGGCCGGTCCGGGCGCCGATCAGCAGGCCGGCCGCCGCCAGCACGGTGGCCAGGGTGGCGGGCAGCGCGATGCGGCGCTGGCCGTGCCGGTCGACCAGCCGGGAGATCCACGGGCCGAGGACCGCCGCGGAGACCGCGAGGGTGGCGGACAGCGCGCTGCCGAGCCAGAAGGTGCCCTTCATCTCGGCGAGCATGGTGACGGTGCCGATCCCGGTCATCGAGATCGGCAGGCGGGCGATCAGCCCGGAGGACGAGAAGGCCAGACTGCCGGGGGCGGCGAATATCTGGCGGTAGCTGGACAGCACGGGGTGGCTCCGTTGGACGGGTGCGGCACGGGGAGGGAACAGAGGTAAGGCACAACGGTCGTCAACACAGCTTACGAACCGTGATCCATCGTCCGCACCCGGGATAATCCGGACACCCGGCCGCCGGCCGCCGTGCACCGGCCGCGCCGTCACGAGTGGCAGGATCGGAGCCATGCCCGACACGCGCACCCCCACCGACCCCGCGCCGTACGACGCGCTGCTGCTGCTGTCCTTCGGCGGGCCGGAGGGCCCCGAGGACGTGGTGCCCTTCCTGGAGAACGTCACCCGGGGACGCGGCATCCCGAAGGAGCGGCTGACCGAGGTCGGCAAGCACTACTTCCTGTTCGGCGGCGTCAGCCCGATCAACGGACAGAACCGCGAGCTGCTGACCGCGCTCCGCAAGGACTTCGCCGACCACGGCCTCGACCTGCCGGTCCACTGGGGCAACCGGAACTGGGCCCCGTACCTGGTCGACACCCTGCGGGAGATCGCCGACGCCGGGCACCGCCGGGTGCTGGTGCTCGCCACCAGCGCCTACGCGGGCTACTCCGGCTGCCGGCAGTACCGGGAGAACCTGGCCGACGCGCTGGCGCAGCTGGCCGCCGAGGGGCGGCCCGAGCTGACCGTCGACAAGCTCCGGCACTTCTACAACCACCCCGGCTTCGTGCAGCCGATGATCGACGCCACCCTCGACGCGCTCGCCGCACTCCCGGACGGGGCGCGCGCCAACGCCCGGCTGGCGTTCACCACGCACTCCATCCCGACCGCCATGGCGGAGACCTCCGGCGCCCCCGACGACCCGGCCCGCGGCACCCCCGGCGGCGCCTACGTCGCCCAGCACCTGGACGTCGCCCGGCTGATCGCCGACGCGGTCGCCGAGCGCACCGGCGTCACCGACCGGCCCTGGCAGCTCGTCTACCAGAGCCGCAGCGGCGCCCCGCACATCCCGTGGCTGGAGCCCGACATCTGCGACCACCTGGAGGCCCAGCACGCCGACGGCGCCGAGGCCGTGGTGATGGTCCCGATCGGCTTCGTCTCCGACCACATGGAGGTCAAGTACGACCTGGACACCGAGGCGGTGGCGAAGGCCGCCGAACTCGGCCTGCCGGTCGCCCGCGCCGCCACCGTCGGCGCCGACCCCCGGTTCGCCGCCGCCGTCCGCGAACTCGTCCTGGAACGGGCCGCCGTCCGGCGCGGCGAGCCGGTCACCCGCTGCGCGCTGGGCGCCCTCGGCCCCAGCCACGACGTGTGCGCCACCGCCTGCTGCCCCAACCCCCGCGCGCCCCGCCCCGCCGCCGCCGAAGCCTGAAGGATCGAAACGTGGAACTGCTGGACGACCTGCTCGCCATCGCCGTCGAGGCCGCCACCCGTGCGGGGGACCTGCTCCGCGACGGCCGGCCCGAGGACCTCGGGGTGGCCGCCACCAAGAGCAGCCCGGTGGACGTGGTGACCGAGATGGACCTGGCCTCCGAGAAGCTGGTGCTGGAACTGATCACCGCCCGCCGCCCCGAGGACGGCTACCTCGGCGAGGAGGGCGCCGACCGGCCCGGCACCAGCGGCGTGCGCTGGGTGGTCGACCCGCTCGACGGCACCGTCAACTACCTCTACGGACTGCCCTCCTGGGCCGTCAGCGTGGCCGCCGAACTGAACGGCGAAACGGTCGTCGGCGTGGTCGCGGTGCCCGCCCGCGGCGAGCTGTTCCAGGCGGTGCGCGGCCGCGGCGCCCGGCTGAACGGCCGCCCGATCGCCGTCCGCCCCGCTCCGGCCTGGGGCCAGGCGCTGGTCTCCACCGGCTTCGGCTACCTGCGCGAGCGGCGGGTGCGCCAGGCCGAGGTGCTGCACGCGCTGATGGGCGAGGTCCGCGACATCCGCCGGGCCGGCGCCGCCGCCGTCGACCTCTGCGACCTGGCCGCCGGCCGCGTCGACGGCTACTACGAGCGCGGCCTCGCCCCCTGGGACCACGCGGCCGGCGTGCTGATCGCCCGCGAGGCCGGCGCTCTCACCGGCTCCCGCCCCGGCCTGCCCGCCGACGGCGAACTCACCGTGGCCGGCGCGCCCGGCGTGTTCGAGCCGCTGCAGGCCCGGCTGGAGGAACTCGGCGCCTGGCACGACTGACCCGGCCCCGGACAGCGAAAAGCCCTGGCACGGGGGACCGTGCCAGGGCTCGCCGGTGCGTCGAAGGAAGGGATCAGGCGGCGGAGCGGTGCGATCCGAGCATCGGGTCGACGCCGTGTTCGGCGGCGAGGCGCTGGAGGTCCTCCAGCTCGGACTGCTCGACCTCGGCCAGGAACTCGTCCCCGGACTCGATCGCGCGGTGCAGATCCTGCTCGGCGTTCTTGATCCGCTGAAGGATTCCGGCGGTGAAGGCGTCCATACGGGCCCCCTTTTCCTGTGTCGGACGGGCACGATCCGAGAAACCCCCCGGCACGGAATCGGATGAACCCCGGACGGGCGCCCGACGACCGGTGCAGGATCCGGTCGGGCGCTCGCGCGACGCATGGGCCGCGACCCGGTGGCTCTCGATCCCAGGCCGGTGCGGATGGGGCACTCGGCGGGTGGTGGCCGCGATGTGCCGCAGGACGGCATCACGGTGTGCACGTGTCCTCCCCACCCCCGGGGCCGGGAAACCTCAACTCGTCGGAAAGTTGCCCGAGTCACAGTCCAACCGGCACCGGAACCCTCCGTTTTCGCCATCGGCGCACCGGACTTACGACTGCTTTACCGCGCGACCAGGCAGGATGGAGGCACCGTCGGATCCGTCTGTCCGGATCCGCGCCCGGCGCACCACGGCCCGCACGGGCAGCACGGCCTGGGCCGCTCCGGGAGAAGGGAAACCACCGTGCGGGTACTCGTCGTCGAGGACGAGCAGCTGCTCGCCGAGGCCGTCGCCACCGGTCTGCGCCGGGAGGCCATGGCGGTCGACGTCGTCTACGACGGGGAGGCCGCGCTGCAGCGCATCGCCGTGAACGACTACGACGTGGTGGTGCTCGACCGGGACCTCCCCCTGGTGCACGGCGACGACGTCTGCCGCCGGGTCGTCGAACAGGGCCTGGCCACCCGAGTGATCATGCTCACCGCCTCCGGGGACATCAGCGACCGCGTCGAGGGCCTGGAGATCGGCGCCGACGACTACCTCCCCAAGCCGTTCGCGTTCAGCGAGCTGGTCGCCCGCGTCCGCGCCCTCGGCCGGCGCGCCACCGTCCCGCTGCCCCCCGTGCTGGAGCGCGCCGGGATCAGCCTCGACCCGGGCCGCCGCGAGGTGATCCGGGACGGCAAGCCGGTGCAGCTCGCCCCCAAGGAGTTCGCCGTCCTGGAGGTCCTGATGCGGGCCGGCGGCGCGGTGGTCTCCGCCGAGCAGCTGCTGGAGAAGGCCTGGGACGAGCACACCGACCCGTTCACCAACGTGGTCCGGGTCACCGTGATGACGCTGCGCCGCAAGCTCGGCGACCCGCCGGTGATCGTCACCGTCCCCGGCTCCGGCTACCGGGTCTGACTCCGCCCCCACCGCCAACCCCACCCGTCGTCTGAGAGGACTTCCGGCCATGACCACCCCGCCACTCCCCGGCGGGGCCCCCGGCGTGCCCAATCCGGGCCCGGGCCAGGTGCCCCCGCGTCCGAACCACCCCCCGCGCCGGCCCGGCCCGGCCCGCGACGACGACGCCTACCGCCCAGGCGACGGCCTGTTCGCCTGGCTGTCGCTGCGGCCCACCATCCGCATCCGGCTCACCCTGCTCTACGGCGGGATGTTCCTGATGGCCGGCGTGGTGCTGCTGCTGCTGATGTACTACTTCGTCCGCTCCGCCTTCGAGATCGACCTGGTGCCGCACTTCACCCTCGGCCAGGGCGTCAGCCTGCGGGCCGACGGCACCAACCTGACCACCCAGGGCGAGCTCGACCGGTGGCTGGCCGACTTCCAGTCCACCCGCAGCAACGAGGCGCTCTCCACGCTGCTGCGCAAGGCGCTCACCGCCCTGGTCTGCCTGGCCGTGATCGCCTTCGCGGTCGGCTACACGGTGGCCGGCCGGGTCCTGCACCCGCTCGGCCGGATCACCCGCACCGCCCGCGAGGTGGCCGGCTCCGACCTGCACCGCCGGATCAACCTGGACGGCCCGGACGACGAGCTCAAGGAACTCGCCGACACCTTCGACGAGATGCTGGAACGCCTCGACCGCGCCTTCGACTCCCAGCACCGCTTCGTTGCCAACGCCTCGCACGAGCTGCGCACCCCGCTGGCGATCAACCGCACCCTGCTGGAGGTGCAGCTCTCCGACCCCAACACCTCGCCCGACCTGCAACAGCTCGGCAAGACCCTGCTGGCCACCAACGAACGCAGCGAACAGCTGGTGGAGGGCCTGCTGCTGCTGGCCCGCAGCGAGAACGAGATCACCGACCGCCGCCCGGTCGACCTGGCCGAGGTCGCCCAGCGCGCCCTGGAGCAGATCCGCCCCGAGGCCGGCAACCGCGAGGTCGAGCTGCGCGCCGAACTGGCCGCCGCGCCCGCCACCGGCAACGGCGTGCTGCTGGAGCGGATCGCGCTCAACCTGCTGCAGAACGCCGTCCGGTACAACAGCCCCGGCGGCTGGGTCGAGATCAGCACCGACACCGTCCGCGGCGGGGGCGGCGAGCTGGTGGTCAGCAACACCGGCCCGGTGGTGCCCGGCTACGAGCTGGACCACATCTTCGAGCCGTTCCGCCGGCTGAAGAACACCGACCGCACCCGCAGCGACAAGGGCGTCGGCCTCGGCCTGTCGATCGTCCGCTCGGTGGTGCGCGCCCACGGAGGCACCCTGGAGGCCACTGCCCGCCCCGGAGGCGGCCTGCGCATCCAGGTCCGCATCCCCTAGCCGCCCGCGACCCGGGCGGGCCGCCTGCCCCCGCCCACGGCGTTCTCCCGCTCCGCGGACACCCTCAGCCGCCCCTGCCCAGCCTTTGTCGGAACGACATAAGCGCTGGACAGGGGCGGCTTGTCATTTGCGGCCGCAACAACTTACGGTGTCGTAACCTACGCAGCCGTAGGTCAGTCGCCCATCGCAGGAGCAACCGCCGTGACCATCGCCCCCGTGCAGCGCACCGCAACGACCGCCTGGACCGACGCCAGGCTGATCCTCGCGCTCGAAGAGGTCGTGGAGACCGAGCTCGACCGCCACCTCAAGGCGGCCAAGGAGTGGATGCCGCACGAGTACGTGCCGTGGAGCCAGGGGCGGGACTTCGACGGCGTGCTCGGCGGCGAGGCCTGGTCCCTCGACCAGTCCAAGGTCACCCCGCTGGCCCGGATCTCGCTGGTGGTCAACCTGCTGACCGAGGACAACCTCCCCAGCTACCACCACGAGATCGCCACCATGTTCGGCCGCGAGGGCGCCTGGGGCACCTGGGTGCACCGCTGGACCGCCGAGGAGGGCCGGCACGGCATAGCGATCCGCGACTACCTGCTGGCCACCCGCGCCGTCGACCCGGTCGAGCTGGAGCGGGCCCGGATGGCGCACATGGCGGAGGGCTTCGCCTCCGACAACGCGCACAGCATGCTGCAGTCCGTCGCCTACGTCGCCTTCCAGGAACTGGCCACCCGGATCGCCCACCGCAACACCGGCCACCACTCCGGCGACCCGCTCTGCGACCAGCTGCTGGCGAAGATCGCCAACGACGAGAACCTGCACATGGTCTTCTACCGGAACCTGCTCAAGGCCGCCCTGGAGATCGCCCCCGACCAGGCCATGCGGGCCGTCGCCGACGTGGTGCTGAACTTCCGGATGCCCGGCCACGGCATGCCCGGCTTCGAGCGCTCCGCCGCCCAGATCGCCATCGGCGGCATCTACAACCTGCGGATCCACCACGACGACGTGCTGCAGCCCGTGCTGCGCCACCTGAAGGTCATGGAGATCACCGGCCTCGGCCCGGTCGGCCGGCAGGCCCAGGACGAGCTGGGCGCCTTCCTGGACGGCCTGAACGCCCAGGCCACCCGCTTCGACGAGCGCCAGGCCGCGCTGCTCGCCCGCCGCGCCGCCGCGGCCGCCGCCCGGGCCTGACCCCGGCGGCGCCGCCGCCACCGAGCGTGGTCGGGCGGGCGCGGAACGCCCCCGTTCGATTCCGGTCGGTATGCGGACAATCCGACCGCGCACGACCGGGTCGAAAGGCCCGTTTTTGCGGGAATCGCCCGCACTCGCGCAAGATGTGACGAACATCACACACCGCCGGGTGGCCCATTCGCGCCACCCGGTCGGGTGATCACCCGTTCGGGTGGGTCGGTTGCGCTGAGTCACCGCGCCGGGCGATCGTGGAACGCTCGACCCGCCGTCAAGAACCGCCCCCGCCCGCCGAGTTGTCGCCCCCGCCGCCGGACGGCCGCCACCCACCGTCACGATCAACGGCTCGCGCCTCCGACCGGCTCACCCGCACGGTGGACCGCGTTCGAGCCCTGTTCGATCACCCCGGGGGGCCTCCGGCCGGGTGTCGATTGAGTAACAGGGCTTGAAGTAAGGCACAATCTCGGCCTCGGGTCGGGCACAAGACCGGCCCCCCAGGCGTTACGTGCGCTGGAGATACCGCACACACCCAAAGGGGGAGAGCGAAACATGGCAACGGACTACGACACCCCACGCAAGACCGATGACGACCTCAACGAGGACAGCATCGAGGAGCTGAAGGCCCGCCGGAACGAGAAGGCTTCCGGGTCCGTCGACGTCGACGAGTACGACGCCAACGAGGGTCTGGAGCTTCCCGGCGCCGACCTCTCCAACGAGGAACTGTCGGTCCGCGTGCTGCCCCGGCAGGCCGACGAGTTCACCTGCATGAGCTGCTTCCTGGTGCACCACCGGAGCCAGCTCTACAGCGAGAAGAACGGCCAGCCGATCTGCCGGGACTGCGGCGCCTGAAAACGGAGCGGCACTGGCCCGGGCAGGCGGCACCCCTCCGCCGGCCCGGTAAGCCGCCCCGTCCGGCCTTGAGCAGCGAGGCCGGAGGCAGATGCAGCGACCGTCCCGAGCGGTCGCACCCGGCAGAGCGCGAACCGCGCGCCTGCAACCGCAGCGCACGCAGACAGACCGAAAGGGACGGCCCCACGCCCGTGGGTGCCGTCCCTTTCGGTCTGTCCGCTCGTGTTCCCGGGGCCGGTCAGCGGCTCCGGCCGCCCGCCGCCTCGCCCAGCGCGTCCGCCAGCCGCTGCGGCGACCGGGTCGACAGGTACAGGTACGGGGTCGGGTCGGTCGGGTCCGTCACCGCGACCTTCAGCGCCGTCGGCACGTAGCTGCGCAGCAGCATGAACGCCCGAGGGTCGGCCTTCACCGAACGCCAGGCCATCGCCTCCTTGGGGTTCAGCACCTCGGCCTCGCCCAGCGCGCTCACCGGGATCCGGGCCTGCCCCGCCACCAGCGACCCCTGCACCACCCGGATCCGCGGTGAGCCGTAGCTGCTCAGGGCCGCCGCGCCGGCGACCACCCCCACGACCAGACCGATCAGGGCGCCCAGCCCGCTGAACCGGAGCAGGATCAGCCCGAGCGAGAGCCCGAGCGCCACGGGCAGCAGCCACCAGGACCGCGGGACGGTGAGACGTTCCTCGTACATGCCTCCCATTGTGGGCGCAGCACATGCCGGGCCCGGCGGCCGGGGCCCTCCGGCGTGCCTGTCCCGGCAAACTACCGGCAGGTAGGGTCGCCGCTGTGAACGGACAGATCCCCACCCCCACCACTCCGCCCGCGGACGCGGTCCTGCCGTCCCGCTCCCCGCTGGCCCCCGCGCCCGGCACCGTCATCGGCTCCCACTACGACGACTGCTTCGGCTGCGGCCCGCACCACCCGCACGGACTCCAGCTCACCGCCGTCGCCGGCGAACAGCTCGACGTCACCGCGCGGTTCACCGTGAAGGCGGCCCACCAGGGCGGCCCCGGCCTGGCCCACGGCGGCGTCCTGGTCAGCGCCATGGACGAGACCCTCGGAACGCTCAACTGGCTGCTCGGCGCCCCCGCCGTCACCGGCCGCCTGGAGACCGACTTCGTCCGCCCCGTCCCCGTCGACTCCGTGCTGCACATCCACGCACGGGTGACCGGCGTCCACGGCCGCAAGGTCTACAGCGCCGCCGAGGGCCGGATAGACGGCCCCGACGGCCCGGTCGCGATTCGCGCCCAGGCACTGTTCGTCCAGGTGAAGCTGGAACACTTCACCACGCACGGCCGACCCGAGGACGTGCAGAAGGTCCTGGACGACCCGGACCAGATCAAGCGCGCCCGAGCCTTCGAGGTGAACCCGTGACCGATCCCGCCCGCCAGCCCGTCGACATCCTGATCCGCCGGCTCGACCCGGAGATCCCGCTCCCCGCGTACGAGCACCCCGGCGACGCCGGCGCCGACCTGCGCACCACCGAGGACGCCGAACTCCAGCCCGGCGAGCGGGCGCTGCTGCCCACCGGCATCTCCATCGCGCTACCGGACGGCTACGCGGCGTTCGTCCACCCGCGGTCAGGTCTGGCAGCCCGCTGCGGAGTTGCACTGGTGAACGCCCCAGGGACGGTCGATGCCGGGTACCGTGGTGAGATCAAGGTGATCGTCGTCAACCTGGACCCTCGGGAGCCGGTCAACTTCAAGCGAGGCGACCGCATTGCCCAGCTGGTCATCCAGCAGGTCGAGAAGGCCCGCTTCCACGAAGTGGGTGAACTCCCGGGTTCGGTCCGCGCCGAAGGCGGGTTCGGCTCGACCGGCGGTCACGCCGCGGTCTAGCATGCGCCGCGGTCTCGGCTCCGCCGAGCAGCACGACGAGCGGTGGAAGAAGCGGTGCAGTTGCAGCGATTTTCGGCCGGTCCGATGGGTAGCAGGTAGCAGATATTCGCGTTCGGTCTTGGATTCGGTCTTGGACCGGGAAGGACAGTGACCGTGTTCCGTCGTCGCAAGAGCGAGGACGCTGTCGAGCAGCTCGCCGAGGACGCCATCAGCGCCGACGAGACGGCCGATGACGTCGAGGGTTCCGTCGAGAACGAGAACGACACCGAACTCGACCCGGCCGACCGGGTCGGCCTCCCGCCGGCCCCGCGCCCGGACGGGCCGTGGGACATCTCCGAACTGGAGAAGCCCGAAGAGGGCCGCGTCGACCTGGGCGGCCTGCTGGTCCCCGGTGTCGAGGGCATGGAGCTCCGGGTCGAGGTGGCCGGTGACTCGATCGTCGCCGCCACCCTGGTGCTCGGCAACAGCGCCATCCAGCTGCAGGCCTTCGCCGCCCCCAAGTCGGAGGGCATCTGGGGCGAGGTCCGCGAGGAGATCGCCAACGGCATCACCAGCCAGGGCGGTGCCATCGAGGAGGAGGAGGGCTCGCTCGGCTGGCACCTCCGCGCCCAGGTCCCGGTGCAGCTGCCCGACGGCACCCAGGGCGTCCAGCTGGTCCGCTTCGTCGGCTGCGACGGACCGCGCTGGTTCCTCCGCGGCGTGATCTCCGGCCAGGCCGCGGTCCAGCCCGAGATGGCCGGCCTGCTCGAAGAGGTCTTCCGGCAGACCGTCGTGGTCCGCGGCGAGTCCCCCATGGCCCCCCGCGACCCGATCGTCCTCAAGCTCCCCGAGGACGCCCAGATGGTCGCCGACGGCGCCGCGGCCCCTGCGGGTGACCCGGAGTCCCCCTACGCCGGCGGCAACATCGACCCCTTCTCGCGCGGCCCCGAGATCACCGAGGTCCGCTGACCTCCCGGACGCCTCCGCGCCCCCTTCCGCCCCCGCACCGTTCGCGTGCGGGGGCGGATTTGCTTTGCGGACGCGGATCCCCGTACAGTTCCGGAGTCGCACCGAGAGGGGCGAACGAAAGCAAGTCGGATCGAATGAAACTCCGGAAAACGGAGCGGAAAACGTCTGATAAGCTGAGAACACGAAAGAACGAAGCGCCCGGAGGGCCGGTCGGAAGGCCGCTCGAAGGAAGTGTCCGTTCCTTGAGAACTCAACAGCGTGCCAAAAGTCAAC
>NZ_JBSGDD010000084.1:0-32093 GCF_053602195.1 Kitasatospora sp. NPDC004531
GCTGACGTCGCCGCCCGGCGAGGGTTCCGGAGGGGTTCGGCTCAAGCACGCCCGAGCCGTCGCCACCCGCTACGACAAACGCAGATACGTCTACCTCGGAACCGTCACCGCAGCAGCCCTGGTCATCTGGCTCCGCACATGATCGACCGGACAAGTCCTAGCCGCGGCGGAGCGCAAGCGCTTCACCGCGCTCAAGAAGGACGTCCGGGCGCTCGCCGCCGACCAGACCCAGCGCCTCGAATCCGCGATGGTCGGCGGACGCACCTGGACGGCCGCCGAGTTCCGCACCCTGCTGGTCGCACACCCGCTCCTCTCGCAGCTGGCCCACCGACTCGTCTGGAGCGCGACGGAGACCGACGCGGAAACCGAGACGGAAACCGCTTTCCGCCTCACCGGCGACGGCACCTTCACCGACGTCCACGACCGCCCGTTCGCCCTCCCCGAGGACGCCGTCGTCCGCCTCCCCCACCCCCTGCACCTCGACGTCCCCGCCTGGACGGCGCTGCTCGCGAAACACGAACTGAGCCAGCCCTTCCCCCAACTCGCCCGCCCCGTCGCCACTTTGACGCCCGACGAGGCCGAAGGGCACCGGCTGCACCGCTTCGAGGGGGTGACGGTTCCGGTCGGCGCCCTGCTGGGGCTGACCGGGCGCGGCTGGGAGCGCGGCAGGCCCGAGGACGCGGGGGTGGAGCGCTGGTTCCACAAGCCGCTGCCGAACGGCCGGCACCTGGTGCTCGCGCTCGACCCGGGCATCTACGTCGGGGCGGTTGGCGACTCCGCCGAGCAGACCGTCCGCACCGTGTGGCTGGACACCGGGGCGCACGACTACTGGCCGTCCCGCGACCACCGTGAGCGGTTCGCGGACCTGGACGCCGTCACCGCCTCCGAGCTGCTCGCCGATCTGGCGGAGCTGACGGCCGGCTGAGCGCTGCCACCACTGGCCCCGGGCCGGGTCGCCGACGGAGAATGATCACCGCCGACGAGGACGACCGAGGGAAGCGCGAGGGTGGACGGGGAGCGGTGACGCGCCGACCCCCGACCGCCCGTCGCTCAACAGAGAGGCTGCTCAGATGAGTTCACCCCAGGATTCCCGCGATTCCCACGATCCGCTGGACGCGCACCGCGCCGAGGCGGAGGAGGTGCGGCAGTTCTGGGGTGGGCTCGGGCTGCCCGGGCTGGTCGATGTGCACACCCACTTCATGCCGGAGCGGGTGCTGCGCAAGGTGTGGGCGTACTTCGACGCCAACGGGCCGCTGGTCGGCGGCCTGGCCTGGCCGATCACCTACCGCGCCGAGGAGGCCGAACGGACCGCCGTGCTGCGGGAGTTCGGCGTCCGGGCGTTCACCTCGATGCTCTACCCGCACAAGCCGGGCATGGCCCGCTGGCTGAACGACTGGGCCGTCGACTTCGCCCACCGCACCCCGGACTGCCTGCACACCGCCACGCTGTACCCGGAGCCGGACGCCGAGGAGTACGTCCGCACGGCCCTGGACGCCGGGGCGCGGGTCTTCAAGGCGCACGTGCAGGTCGGGGACTACGATCCGGCGGACGAGCAACTCCGCGCCGTGTGGGGGCTGTTGACGGAGGCAGGCGTCCCGGTGGTGATGCACTGCGGCTCCGGACCGGCCCCCGGCCGCTTCACCGGCCCCGAGCCCGCCGCCCGCGTGCTCGCCGAGCATCCACAACTGCGGCTGATCGTCGCCCACGTGGGCATGCCGGAGTACGAGGCCTTCCTCGACCTCGCCGAGCGGTACCCGCAGGTGCATCTCGACACCACCATGGCGTTCACCGACTTCACCGAGAGCTTCATGCCCTTCCCCCGGCACGCCCTGCCCCGCCTCGCCGCGCTCGGCGACCGCGTGCTGCTCGGCACCGACTTCCCGAACATCCCCTACCCGTACCTGCACCAGCTCCGCGCCCTGGAGCGGCTGGACCTCGGCGCCGACTGGCTGCGGGCGGTCTGCCACGACAACGCGGCGAAGCTGTTCCGCCTCTGAGCACCGCCGCGCACCGCCGCCGGCGACGTCGTCGCCACCCTGCGGGGCCGTGGCGCTCGCCGAACTCGCCTTCCGGAGCGGCGAGTCGGCGGCGGCCGGTCGCGGCACGGCACAGCCCACCGGCCGGTCACAGCGCGGCTCCGGCGAGCACGGCCGCCCCGGGGCGGCCGGCAACTCGCCGCGCCGACACCGCCGTTGAGCCCCGGCACCGCGCCCACCCGTCCCGCCGGACAACCCGACCCGAACACATGGACATCGCCCACGAGTTGAACACCCCAAGAGCCCGCAGCGGCCGCGCCCTCGCGCTCCAAGGCTGCACATCGGCCACGACGCCGCCGCCGGGCTGTCGGTGAGGCTGGCTAGGGTCTGTGACAAACAGGTGTCCGATCCGCCCGCCCGTCCGAACCGCCGCTCGGAGTGGCGGACGGTCGGCCGGTCAGGAGGAACGGTGCAGAACGTCGCCCCTGCTGCCTCGCGGCAGCCCAGCTCGTGCCACGGCTCGCCGTTCGACGAGGAGTTCGTGCTGCCCGCGTCGTGGCGGCCGCTGGTGCTGCCCCGGCGCGGCAACGCGGTGCCGGTGCCGGCGGACTGGCCGGGCGCCGAAGCCGTCGCCGCCGAGGACGGGCTGCTCGCCGAGCACCGCGAGGCGATCGCGCGGGCGCTGGCGAGCGAGAGCCACGACCCGGAGCTGATCGCCGCCGCCCGCGGGTATCTCGACGGCGCCGCCGACCCGTTGGGGGCGGCCGTCGTGCCGTACCTGCTGTCGCCGGGCACGGTGTGGGACTACGCGCAGTGGGCCGACCGGGTCGACGCGTGGACGGCGCGGCACGGGCTGGCGTTCGCGGTGCACGCGGCCGTGCTGGTGCTGGACGTGGCGTACCGCCACCCGCGCAGCGGCACCGGCGGCGAGATCCGCGTGGTCCGGCAGGACACCCTGCAGGAGCTGCACCACCTCCCGCACCCGTACGGCGCGGCCCGCTGGGCGCGCCACCTGCTGGCGGTCGCGGACGAGCCCGCCTACCTGGCGGCCCGCGCCACGCTGGCGGAGCTGCGCACCACGCCCGCCCGCCGGGCGCTGGCCGCCCACCTGCTGCCGAACGTCACCGAGTGGGTGGACGACTGCCTGGCCGAGGAGCCGGCGTACAGCGGCACCGGCGTGGTGCTGCGGACGCTGCTGCTGGCCGCGCTCGGCAGCCGGGCCCAGCTCGACCGGCTGGGGCAGCGTCCGCACCTGAGCTGGCACGCGATGAACGCCGGTGCGGTCGCCACCCTCGCCGACGGCCTCGGCAACGACTGTGTTCCGCTGCTGGCCGCCGAGCTGGAGGCGTCCGACGAGGCCGCCTGGATCCGTGAACAGGCGGAGCGCCTGCTGGAGTTCCGCACCGACGAGGCGTTCCGGGCGCTGCTGAGCGGTCTGCACAACCGGCATGTCACCCCCGTCCTCGCCCTGGCGCTGCGGCGCGACCCGGTGCGCGGGGGGCGCCTGTTGGCGGTGCTCGCGTGGGGCGGCAGCGAGCAGGCCCGCCAGGTGCTCGACCGTCACCTGCGGGCCTCGCGGTCCCGGCTGCCCGAGATCCTCGCCCAACTCGACGCCGAGACGGCCGAGTTCGTCCGCTCGCTGGACGGCGCCCGGCCGCCGAAGCCGGTGGCCGGGCCGGCCGCGCTGCCGGAGCTGCTCGTCACGCCGCCGTGGGCGGGGTCGCCCAAGTCCCGCAAGCCGACGGTGATCGCCGGTCTGCCGGTCGACGAGGTGCCTCGACTGTGCTGGCAGGAGGGCGAACAGGAGTCGTGGGCGCACACCGCGCGGTTCGACGACTGGTGGAGCTACGACGAGGACACCGACTGGGCGGCCAAGGCGGCGATGGCGCTGGATCCTCGCCAAGGCCTGTGGTACGCCTGCCGGTTGCTGCACCAGGGGCCGGTGGAGGTGCTGGCCCCGTTGGTGGAGCAGTGGCGTCCGACCGACTTCAACGTCGGTCTGGAGCACCTGCGGCCGGTGCTCGGCAAGTACGGCGTGGCGGCCGCGCCGGTGGCCGTGCACGCGGTCCGCGCCCGCCCGGCCACCATGGCGCCGCTGCTGCTGCCGCTGCTCGACGTCGAGGCGGCCCGGATGCTGGCGGACGGCCTGGTGCGCCTCAAGTCCGTTCAGGCGGCGGCGCGTTCGTGGTTCGCCCGGCACGGCGTGGCGGGCGCGCTGCTGCTCGTCCCGGACGCGCTGGCCAAGCCGGGCCGGGCGCGGACGGCCGCCGAGGCGGCGCTGCGCCTGGTGGCCGCGTCCGACGGCGGGAAGGCGCTGCTGCCGGCGGTGGCGGACCGTTACGGCGAGGCGGCGTCGGCGGCGATCGGCGCGATGCTGGCGGTCGACCCGCTGGTGAGCGCGCTGCCCGCGCGAATGCCGGAGCTCCCCGAGTGGCTCGACCCGGCAGTCCTGCCTCAACTCCTGCTCAACGAGCAAGAGTTGGCCCTCCCCGAGTCGGCGGTGCGACACCTGCTGGTGATGGCCGCGCTGGGCCGCCCGGACGCCCCCTACCCCGGCCTGGCCACCGTCGCCGCGGCCTGCCGCCCCGACACCCTCCCCGTGTTCGCCTGGGACCTGTTCGAGGAGTGGCGGCACGCCGGCATGCCCGCCGCCGACAACTGGACTCTCACCCTGCTCGGCGAGTGGGGCGACGACGAGACCGCCCGCCGGCTGGCCCCGGTACTGCGCGACTGGCCCGGACAGGGTGCGAACCACCGGGCGGTGGAGGGCCTGGAGGTGTTGGCGGCGATCGGCAGCGACGTCGCGCTGATGCAGCTGAACGGCATCGCGCAGCGGGTGAAGTTCAAGGCGCTGAAGACACGGGCCCACGAGAAGATCGCCGAGATCGCGCAGGGCCTCGGCCTGACGGCCGACCAGCTCGCCGACCGCCTGGTACCCGACCTCGGCCTCGCCGTCGACGCCACCACCGTCGTCGACTACGGCCCCCGGACGTTCACCGTCGGCTTCGACGACCAGCTGCTCCCGTACGTCCTGGACGCCGACGGCAAGCGCCGCAAGGACCTGCCCGCACCCGCCGCCACGGACGACGCGAAGCTCGCGGCCGCCGAACGGAAACGTTTCACCGCCCTCAAGAAGGACGTCCGTGCCCTCGCCACCGACCAGACCCAGCGCCTCGAAGCCGCGATGGTCGACGGACGCACCTGGACGGCTGCCGAGTTCCGCACCCTGCTGGTCGCCCACCCGCTTCTGTCGCGCCTCGCCCGCCGACTCGTCTGGAGCACCACGGAAGGCACCACGGAGACCGACACCGAACCCGGTACGGAAACCGCTTTCCGCCTCACCGCCGACGGCACCTTCACCGACGTCCACGACCATCCGTTCGCCCTCCCCGAGGAAGCCGTCGTCCGCCTCCCCCACCCCCTGCACCTCGACGTCCCCGCCTGGACGGCGCTGTTCGCGAAGCACCAGCTGAACCAGCCCTTCCCCCAACTCGCCCGCCCCGTCGCCGCCTTAACGCCCGACGAGGCCGACGGGCACCGGCTGCACCGCTTCGAGGGCGCGAAGGTCCCGGCCGGCACCCTGCTGGGCCTGACCAAGCGCGGCTGGCAGCGCAACGACGTGTCCGACAATGGCATCGAGCGCTCCCTCTCCCGGGCGCTGCCGGGCGACCGGTGGCTCTCCGTCACCCTCGACCCGGGCTACGACGTCGGCGCCGTGCCGGGAGAGGCACCCGAACAGACCCTCCAGGAGGTGTGGTTGGGCACCCGGCCCGGCGACTACTACAACCCGACCGCCCACCACCAGCGCTTCGCCGACCTCGACGCCGTCACGGTCTCCGAACTGCTCACGGACCTCGACCGGTTGACCGCCGGCTGATCCGCCCTCGCCGCCCCGGGCGGGCGCCGGCCGGTGCCCGCCCGGGGTCAGGGCTGGCGGCGGGCGATCAGCTGCCGGTGCAACTCCTGCACGCCGTCGGGCAGTTCGTCCGGCGCGAACCACCGGGCCTCCAGGATCTCGAACGACTCGACCTCGATCCGCCCGCCGCCGACGCACAGCGCCTCGTACGCCACTTCGATCCGCAGCTCGAACCCGCTTCTGAGGTACGCCAGTTCACCGACCTCCACGGTCAGGCCGGTCTCCTCCCGGACCTCACGGGCGACGGTGTCCTTGAAGCTCTCGCCCTTGTTCGCGTACCCGGACGGCAGCCCCCACTGCCGTCCCTCCGGCCACATCCGGTGCTTGAGCAGCAGCACCCGGCCCGCGTCGTCGCGGACGATGCCCGTCACGCCGACCATGAACTTGGCGTTCCACAGCCACAGCACCCGCCACTGCATCGGGCCCCGGATGCTCCGCCAGAGCCGCACTGCGATCTTCTTCATGGTCACGCCCCTTCATCGAAGGGGCCACCCTCCCGCACCCCGCGCCCGGCCCGCCAGCTGCCGTGATCACCGGGCGGGGTCGGCCGGCCAGGCGCCGCGTCCGGCGAGGTGGAGCACCAGCGCGGCGATGTTCCACGCGTCGTCCTCGCCGCGGTGGTGGCGGCCTTCGAGCGGCAGGCCGGCGATCTCCAGCGCCTGCGCCATGCCGGGGCGTTTGCGCAGCCCGTGCGCCTCGGTGAAGACCGCTTTGGCGTTGGTGTGGTGGCGGCCGAACGGGTAGCGCGTCCCGGTGGCCTGGCACTGGCGGGTGAACTGCTTGCGGTCGTAGTCGCCCCAACTCGCCCACGGCCGGGCCCCGGCCAGGTGTTCGGCGGCCAGCAGCCGGCACGCCTCGGCGAAGCTCAGCCCCCGCTCCACCTCGTGCGGGGTGAGCCCGGTCAGCTCGGTGCAGAACGCGCTGACCGTGGAGCGGACCGGCCGCACCAGGATCCGGTGCCGGGCGACGCGCTCACCGGCCGCCAGGTCCACCACGCTCAGCCCGATCTCGATGATCTCGCCGACCGCGCCCGGCGGCGGCTGGCCGTCCCAGCAGGTCGCTTCGACGTCCACGACGTTGACGAGCCGCTCGCCCCGGGTGCTGTCCATGGCCGGAAGCGTAGGGCGCGCCTGTGCCCCGGGCACCCGGTTTTCCCCCGGGTCGCCGGCCGTCAGCGCAGCAGCAGGTCGACCACGCCCGTCAGGTCCTCCTCGCCGCTGCCATCGGCCAGTCGGCGGCGCATCAACTCGAAGTAGGGGCTGAGGAGTTCGGTGCTGACGCCCTGCTGCTCGGCGGTGGCGAGGAAGGTGGGCGTGCCCGCGACCTGCATGGCGAGGTTGGAGACCACGTCGGTGGTGTAGTCGCCGGTGCGCAGTTGCGCGGCGGTCTGGTGCACGGCGGGGGCCATCGCGACCAGCCAGTCGGCGAGCAGCGGGGCGAGGGTGGTCGGGTCGATGTCCTCCTTGCGGATCAGCGCGAAGGCGTGGGCGGCGCCGGCGAACATGCCGTACATGGCGCTGAGCAGGGCGACGTCGTGCAGGGCGGCGTGGCCGGGGTCCTCGCCGACGTAGGTGGTGGCGAGCGGGACGGCGAGCGTGGTGCGGTGGCGCTCGAAGAGGTCGGGGGCGCCGCTGTAGAAGACGTAGCCGCCGGCCTGCGGGACGCCGACCATCGGGGGGACGGCCATGATGCCGCCGTCCAGGTAGCGGGCGCCGCGCTCGCGGGCCCAGGCGGCGCGTTCGCGGGCCTGGGCGGGGGTGCTGGTGGTCAGGTTGACCAGGTCGCGGCCGGTGAGGTCGGTGTCGGCGAGGACGTCGCCGATGGAGGTGTCGTCCAGCAGGCACAGGACGATCAGGGTGTTCGCGGCGACGGCCTGCGCGGCGGTGGCGGCGACGGTCGCGCCCTCGGCGGCGAGGGCCTCGGCGCGGGCCGGGGTGCGGTTCCAGACGGTGAGCGGGTGGCCGGCGGCGAGCCAGGTGCGGGCGAGCGCGGTGCCCATGGCGCCGAGGCCGAGCAGGGCGAGCGGGGTCTTCGCGGTGGCCGCGGCGGTGGTGTCAACGGGAGTGTGTGCCATGCCGATTACCCTGGTCGAGGGCCCGGAGGTGATCAAGTACGCACTTCGAAGTGGGTGGTTACCCCGGGGTGAGCGAGCAGGTCGAAGGGGTGGGGCATGGCGACGCTGAACCGGCCGGGTACGGCCGAGGGACACGTCTGCGGGATCGACAGCGCGATGGAGGTGATCGGCGGCCGCTGGAAGGTGCTGATCCTGTGGGCGCTGCACGAGCAACCGCGGTGCCGTTTCGGCGAGTTGCGCCGCCGGCTGCCGGGGGTCACCGAGAAGGTGCTGGCGTCGCACCTGCGGGAGCTAGAGGCGGACGGCGTGGTGGCGCGGGTCCCGTTCGAGGAGGTGCCGCCCCGGGTCGAGTACTCGCTGACCGAGGACGGCGCCCGCCTCAACGAAGCGCTGGAGCCGCTGGCCGCCTGGGCCCGCGAGCGCCTCGCCCGCCGCGCGGCGACGCCCGCGCAGTCCTCCGCCGCGGCGGCCGCCCCAGCACGGCGGCAGGAAGCCGACGCCGACGCCGACGGAATTTCTGGACTTGTCGGTCCATTTTCCGCTCCCTAACGTGGCGACCGCGCCCGGACGACGACGGGCCCCCACGAGCAGGAAGGTGTCCTCCCATGCACGCGATCCGGATCGAGGAGCACGGCGGCCCCGAGGTCATGCGCTGGACCGAGCTGCCCGACCCCGTCCCCGCCGCCGGGGAGGTGCTGGTGCGCCTGGGCGCGGCCGGCGTGAACTACATGGACACCGGCGCGCGGGCACTCGGCGGACCGGGCTGGCAGGCGCCGGTGGTGCTCGGGGCGGAGGGGATGGGCCGGGTGACGGCGCTCGGCGAGGGCGTCGAGGAGTTCGCGGTGGGCGACCGGGTGGCGTGGTTCTACCACCCGGGCAGCTACGCCGAGTTGCTGGCCATCCCGGCCGCCTCGCTGGTCGGGGTGCCCGACGACGTCCCGGACGAGGTCGCGGGCGGCCTGCTGATGCAGGGCCTGACGGCGAACCACCTGAGCACCGAGACCTACCCGGTCGGGCCGGGCGACACCGCGGTGGTGCACGCGGCGGCCGGCGGCGTGGGACAGCTGCTGACGCAGCTGGTCAAGGCCCGCGGCGGCACGGTGATCGGGCTGGTCTCCCGCGTCGAGAAGGTCGCCGTCGCCGAGCACGCCGGCGCGGACCACGTCCTGGTGCACTCCGGCGCCGGGTTCGAGCAGCGGATCCGCGAACTCACCGGCGGACGCGGCGCGGACGTGGTCTACGACGGCGGCGGCGCGGACACCTTCCGCTCCTCCCAGCTGTCGCTGCGCCCGCACGGCGTGCACGCCTACTACGGGCCGTTCATGGGCGTGCCGACGCTGCGGCCCACCGACCTGCCGAACAGCATCCTGCTGACCTACCCGGTCGTCCACCACCACGTCGCCACCCGCGAGGCCCTGCTGCGGCGCGCGGGCGAGGTGTTCGACCTCGCCCGAACCGGAAGGCTCTCACTGCGGGTCACCGGCCGCTACCCCCTGGCCGACGCGGCCCGCGCCCACGCGGACCTCGAATCGCGCCGCACCACCGGCAAGTTGCTGCTGCTGCCCTGAACGTGCCGCTCAGCGTCGGCGGGCTGTTGCCTACGGCGGTTTGCTTGTTCTTCGAGCAGGTCGGTCGTCCGGGGCCGTGCCGGGAGGACTTGGTGCGGCTGCGGGACGGGCCGTTGTCGGGTGAAGGGTTGCGAAGCCCCGCCGGACGGAGGCAGGGGTGAGGCGGCGGGGTGCAGCAGGATTCTCCCGGGGGCGTCGGAGACCTTCGGCGGCTGCAGGTCCGGCGGCCGAGCACCACCGCCGGACGGGCTTCGGACTACGCCGGCCGGGCAGATGCCGCGCTTGCGGGGCCGGCCTGGACGGGGCGAACGCGGGGCCCGGGTCACGGAGTACGGAGCGGTCCGATCGCAAGCGTCCGACGAGTACCACGGGCAGATCTCTCCGGGCGGGGCGAGGTGGGCGGTGTCGTAGCCGGACTCCATAACGACATAGCCCTTCGGGTCGCCCTCGCTCCAGCGCCCGAGCCGGGTCAACCGGCTGACAGTGCAGCACAGTTGGGCTGCGCTAAACACGCTTGGCGTCGTGCTCGGGCACGAGGCGCACATTCTCGGGGCCGCATGATCACGGAGTCGACCGCGCAGCGGGACCAGTGCAGTTCACCCCTCGTACCGAGCTTGCACGGTCCCCGTAGCGGCGCCGACCACCGCCCTGTGGCCGACTCGGCGCCGTCGGCACCACGAACTGGAACAGCTCCCACAACTCGTCCGGCATCAGACGCTCCACGAAGAGCACGCCCAGAGCCCAAGGCTTGTCCCGTGACGCCTGACCCCAGTTGAGACCTTGCCAGAACGCCTGCTACCTCGGTCAATTCCTCGAAGCTGCTGCGGCAGTGGCGGAGGGCTGGGTGCGGATCAGCTCAGGAATCGAACGAGTCCTTCGTGCTGTGCCGTCGGAGGCGCTTGACACCGCTGCACGCCAAGAGTTCGGTCCCGGTGGCATCGAAGTACAGAGTGAAGGACCAGAGCCCGTCCGCCGAGTCGATGAGCCCGGTGCGCAGTTGCTCGCCGCGGTGCCGCGCGAGAATCTCAACGGTTTCGTCGAGGCCCATGATCTCTTGCCGACCGCGGGCCAAGGTCCGCTTCAACCGTGTTGCGGCGATACCGATGACCATCCACTGGGGCACCTCCCTGTCCCAGAGCTTCACATCGGCGCCGTTGGCGATGGCGTCGCGTGCCGGTTTGCAGGCGCTGGTCTGGTCGGTGAGCATCGCGGCGATGTCGGGCCGGCGTGGGGGCTCGTCTTCGGTGGCCATGCGGTGACTGTAGAGACCGAGCGGAGGCGTCGCCACCGGCTTCGGCGCGGCCAGGACAAGGGAACCAGAGGATCGCGATGTTGCTCCGGACATTTTGGAACGATCTTGTGATGGCTGGTGTGACCACGGCTTCGGAGCGGTCCTGGAGATCCCCGTTCACCGGGCTGGGCCCAACTTCCAGAGGCTGATCACGATGCTCCGCCGCGAGGGCACCGGCGCGATGCGCCGAGGCCGCCTGTGGAGCCTGCTGGCGGAGGACCGGGCCCTGCTGGTCACCGCATACTGGCGTACGGACCTGACACTGCGGCAGCTCGCTCTGCTGTTCGGGGTGTCGAGGTCGGCTGCCGGATCATCGACCACGCCGGCCCCCTGCTCGCGCTCAACCTGCGGCGCCGCTTCCGCACGGGCACTGTGCTGATCGTCGACGGCACCCTGGCCCCACCCGCGACCACACGATCGCCGAGCGGTCGAAGAACTACCGCTACTCCACCAACCACCAAGTCGTCATCGGTGCTCACACCCGACTGGTCGTCGTGGTCGGCAGGCCCCTGCCGGGCAACCGGAACAACTGCAAGGCCTGGGAGGAGTCAGGCGCGAAGGCCGCCGTCGGCCGGACGACGACCATCGCCGACGGCGGCTGTCCGGGCACCGGCCTGGTCCTCCCGTACCGCAGGCCCAAGCCCGGCGGGCTCGCCGAGTGGCAGGCCGCGCACAACCGCGAGCACAAGCAGGTCCGAGCTCGCAACCCCCGAAGATCGATTACGGGACATTCCTCGGGCAAATGCGTTGCTGCACCCGAGGTGCCTGCTATACCGCTGTGCGCAGGGAACGGGGCACCGCATGCCCTTCGTCGTCTCCGATGAGGGAGATGACAACCGGGGCCTCCACACGGGACGCGTCAACTGGGGAGCACCTTATGAGCTGTTGGGAGCGGTCGATCGGCACCAGCATGCTCAGCCCCATCACCAGTTGCTCCGGACTGATTGAGCCTCGGCAATCAGGCACCATGCCGCGCATGCTGACGCCTGTCATGGGATAAAGGACCAGCACACCGCGGCGGGGAACAGAAAACCGCCCCAGCGCCAGATCTTCAACGTCTCTGCGTCGCGCGATGGTGATCTGTTCGTGCAGTTGGCGGTCTCGCAAATCCTCCCTCCCCTGCCGGTCGGCCTGCCCCAGCCAGGCAAGTGGAATCTGCGGTGATCCCCACACACTCACCGTGGCGCTGGAATCATCACTAACCTGCGGAACGATGACGAACCACTCGTCCAGTTTGCCCTGCAAGGACCGAAGGTAGTGCATGTGTGGCTGAAACGCCGCCGGTCGTCGCCATCGCAGCTGCTGGAGAATTTTCAGCAACTGGCCGTGCGGAACAATAGCTGTTCTGCTCTGGAGATGTGAGAATTTGCGCCCCGCATCCGGTCCACTGTGAAGAAAATCTGCGTCATCGCATCGCAGCGCCTGGAGAACGGGCAGCCATGCCCGAGCGTTGTGTGCCCGATCGGCTGCCCGCGCCGGGTAGGAAAGATGATCCACCCAACTTCCCGCACTGCGGATCTCCACAAGTTCTGCAGTGAATACCTTGTCCCGCCTTGCCGGAAGGCGCCACGGCACGTGGTAGCCGGCCAGGGCCGGAACTTGCACAGGCTTCAAGGGATGTGGCACGGAGCTGGAAACCAGCTCCCACAGTTGCGTGCGGAAGCCTTCCTCTGCACGGCCCAGCGCCTGGAGCTGCGTCGCTGCGGCCAGCCAGTCGGACTCCCACGTCTCGGTGCAGAGCGTGTAGAGGCGCACAAGATCACGGTAGCCATGCCGCACGCCGAAGCACCTGCCCAGCACAGAGCTGTTGACTGTCCCGTTTCGACCCGAGAGAACGACGCTGACAGTCAGGCCGGCAGGCCTCAACTCACTCGGCATCTTCGTCCCACCCACCAGGATCCTCCACGGCTTGTGCGTGGGTTCTTCGCTGGCGCCATGCCACTGCTCGACGAAGTCCGATCCAGTAACCGGCCGACTTGGGACGGCAATACGTTCCGCTGCGGCTCGAATGTAGGGCAAAAGGCCTTCGAATTCCTTCGGTGAGGAATTCCCTCCCGAATACGCGCCAGCACCCCCGAGGATTTCTTCCTCGAAGATCTTCTTGAGCCGTTCCGTACTGCCACCGGCGCCATAGGCAGCCGCATCCCATTGTCGACAAATTCGCCCAACAATTCGGATCTGGTGGACAAATCGACTGTCGCCCTCGATCAACATGGTGTGGTACCGGTATCGGCGCTGGCTCCTCTCCTGCCGGTACAGCTTCAGGCCGCCCGCGAGAACGAACATGTCCATGGCCCGCAGAAGACCGTCCGAGGTTCCGCCTTCCTCTGCTCTGGATTCGTGGCTACGGTTCAAGGCTTCTGAGCACTGCGCCAGGCTCTGCTGGTACAGCTCCTGCACGCCAAGATATTCATGGGGCCGGGGCAGACACACGACGAAGTCACGGGGAAAGAGCTCCTGATCCCGACTGGGGTCAAGGAGCGCCGGGGCAAAGGGGGTCGAGACATAGCTGACGTATTGAGCCCGCGGCAGAAGGCCGATGAGCTGTATGACGAGGCGGCTCGTAATAGACATGTCGACCTCGGGGCGCGTGGCACTTGGCATTGCCTGTCGGTCCGACTCGTCGTCAATGATCAGCGCCGGGATTTCGGACAACGGGGATCCACTGCCCGACAGATCTCGCACCAGCTTCCGAAGTACGACTGCGTTCCTCTTCACCACCAACAGCCGCACGGCTGTGTGCCGGAGATTGCGCGGATCGTTCAGCGGCAACCCTGGCTCAAGCTTCTCGAACTCCCACAAGTCAGGTGCGTGTGCGGCTCCCCGATAGTCGTCATTCAACGTGGTGCCCCTGACCACTCGAGGCCATGGCCCACCGGACCGGTTCGCGGCACCCTCGGGTGGTTCGCTGCCGAGCAGGCCAACCTCCATGGCCTGCTGGAGCGTGCAGCGCTGCACGTTCAGGGTGCCGCTGAGGACAATCAGCAAGCGGTACCCGGCATCGATCGCCTTGCCGGCCAGGGCAGTGAAGTGGGCACTCTTCCCGGACTGGGCATAGCCGACGATCAACCCGCGTGTGCCTACGGCCCCTTCAGCGGCAGGATCCGCCAGCTGTTCCATCACGCTGCGCGTGTTTGCGTCAAGAGACGCGATCCGCTCCTGGGTCCAGTCGTAGTGGTCACGCAGCACGGCCTGGTACCGCGACCAGTACACCTCCTGCTGAAGGGGGTGAGCGGCGGTGGAGACTGTGCGGCTGATCACTGCCGGGAGCTCGGCAGGCTCGCCGTGGGACGGCTCATTGCTCGGCGGAGCTTCAAGCAGCTCCAGAAGTCTGGCGATCTTGGAGTCCAGGGCAGTGGCCGGGCTACCACCGGCCGACAGCCGCTCCAGCGACCGCGCCCACTGGGCGTATCGGTCATCCGATTCTGTATCAGCGGTCGAATCTTCAGCGAGAATGTCCAGCGCGCGTCGAGCGTGCCGGCTCAAAGGCGTTGGGGTGTCGGGGTGGTTCATGCTGGCCTCCCATCGGCTCTCCGGGCGCGTGCCTTCTCGGTAAAGCGCCGCCACTTGCCTTCGGCGGCTCGCTCAGTCATCTGGAGCTCCTGGGCGATCTCACATGGCTTCCAGCCCTCTCTCCGAAGACGAATCATGGTTCGGATTGTCTCGTCCTCGCCGCGGCCGAGCTCCTCCAACTCCATGGCGTCATGCAACGCCTTGAACGGGTCCGTGAGTTGAGCACGGTCCTCCCACAGCGCGATCTCGCCCGTGGGGTACTGGCGCTCACGGTCTTTCTCGGAATGGGCCCATTTTCGGAGGGAGTTGGGGAACTGCATCACCACCATGTTGAGAAAGGAGGACCGCAAGGTGGCTCCGCCGTGCACGGACCACTCACCGTTCTCAAGTGCCCGCTCCCGGAAGATCCGGGCGGCTTCACGCATGGTGTCCGATGCCAGGTCGTGCCGGGCGCTCTCGTCGTCGCGAAGGTACGCCCGTAACGCCGGTTCGAGCCCCACCCCTCGACCAATGTCCGCCGCCCTGGCGAACAGGTGACCGTTCTTGATCCACCCCATCACCGTGTCTCTGCACTTTCGTTGCAGATCACCGATGTACAGGTCCCAAGCCGGACCGGAGAACCCCTCCTCCCGGAGGAGTGCCACCATCTCCACGTCCTTGATCAGCTGGGAGTTGTCCCCACGGGAGGAAAGGGCGGCCAACGGCTCACGGAGACGTGCCGTCGAGGCGCGCTCCCCCTCGTCGCCGCCTGCTGATTCTTCCCACCCCACGTACGGGCCCCTTCGAGGACAGGCCCCGACTTGGGCCACTCGCTGTCGTATAGGTGCTCCGACCTCAGGGCGCCCCCGCGCCGAAAACGTGACATGGGTCACGCCCATATGTCCGGGGGTCACCCCCTTTGGACGCACCTACACCTTCAGCAGCAAGGCCGCAGAAGCCATCGCACCCGACAAGGAGCCAAGCATGCCCACGCCCCCGCCACTCAGCACCCGCACTTTGATCATCCTCGCCCTGTCCGTGGCCGCGGGTCTGACCTCCTTCAGGAGCCCCGCCTGGGCCCTGGCCATCGCGACGGCCACCATGGTCTACGCGTTCCTCTCCACGTACCTTGAGTGATCGCCGACCGGGCGGACCTGGGACCCCCTGGTGCATGGTCAACTCCATGACCGCGCCCCTGACAATGGCTCCGACCACAAACACTTCGCGACAGTCCCAACCGGCGTCGAACGCCCTCTGGGACACTCGGCCCGGAACTGTCGGGCCGGCCCGTACCGGGAGGATCCGTGTCACTGACCCGCAAGGGGGCCGCGACCAGGCGGCGGATCGTCGACGGCGCGGCGGCGCAGATCCGCGAGCTCGGCGTGTTCGCGGTGCGCCTGGAGGACGTGATGGCCCGCACCTCGACCAGCAAGAGCCAGCTGTTCCACTACTTCCCCGGCGGCAAGGACGAGTTGCTGCTCGCGGTGGCCCGGCACGAGGCCGACCGGGTGATCGAGGACCAGCAGCCGGAACTCGGCGCACTCACCTCCTGGGACGCCTGGCACCGGTGGCGCGACAAGGTCCTCGCCCGCTACCTCGACCAGGGCAGCGACTGCCCGCTGCACACCGCGCTGGCGCAGCTCGGCGGGGTCTCGGACGCCACCCGGGCGGTCGCCCGCGAGCTGCTCGGCCGGTGGCGGGCCCAACTCGCCGCCGGCATCCGGCAGATGCAGGCGGACGGGGAGATCGCGCCGCGGCTGGACGCCGACCGGGAGGCCTCGGCGCTGCTGGCCGGTGTCCAGGGCGGCGTGCTGATCCTGATGACCACCGGCGACTGCGGGCCGCTGGAGGCCGCCCTCGACGCCGGCCTCGCCCGCCTGCGCGACGCCCGCTGACGTCGGTGGCCGGCGGCAGCAGCGGGCAGCGGCGTCAGCGGCCGGAGGCCTCAGCGGTCTCGGGCCGGCCCGGCCGGCGGGCCGCCGTTGGCGGTGACGATCTCGTCGGCGCTCCGCCCGCCGCCGCGCAGCTCCTCGCCCATCGCGACCTGCTCGTCGTGCGGCTGCTGCCGGAACCAGTCCTCCTGGCGCGGGTCCAGCTGGGCGACGAAGTCGCCGATGAGGCCTGCGGCGTCCCGGAGGGCGCCCTCGAAGTCGGTCATCGTCGGCTCCTTCGCTGTCGGTCGGCGGCACCGGGGCGGGCGGCCCGAAGCCCCTTCCATCTCAGCACCGAACGCCCGACCGGCAACTCTCCGCCACCGGCCGGGTGAGCCGCCGCCCGCCCCGGCGGACCGCCGACCGGCCCGGGGTGCGGTCAATGCCCCAGCGGGGCCGTCCAGTTGAGGGTGGTGCCGCCGCCGGGCGGGGCGGTGACGGTGAAGGTGCCGCCGAGCGACTGGGCGCGCTCTTCGAGGTTGCGCAGGCCGCTGCGGCGGCCCTGGGCGGGGATGCCGAGGCCGTCGTCCTGGACGGTGAGGGCGACCTGGCTGCCGGTGGCCTGCAGGACGACCTCGACGCGTCCGGCCTTGGCGTGCCGCGCCGCGTTGCTGAGCGCCTCGCCGAGGACGGCCACCAGGTGGTCGGCGACGGCGGGCGGGACGTCGGTGTCGAGCAGGCCCTCCATGCTGAGCCGGGGCGCGAAGCCGAGCGCCGAGTGGGCCTCCTCGACGACGTGGACGGCGCGGGCCCGCAGGCCCTGTCCGGCGCCGGCCTCGCGCACCCGCAGGCCGAAGATCGTCGAACGGATGATCTTGATGGTCTCGTCCAGGTCGCCGACGGCGCGCAGCACCCGGTCCGCGGCGCCGGGGTGGTCGATGAAGCGGGAGGCGCTCTGCAGCGTCATGCCGGTGGCGAACAGCCGCTGGATGGCCAGGTCGTGCAGGTCGCGGGCGATCCGGTCGCGGTCCTCCAGGACGGCCAACTGCTCGGCGTCGCGCCGCCGTTCGGCGAGTTCCAGGGCGAGTGCGGCTTGGTCGGCGAAGGCCAGCAGCGGGTCGATCTCGCGCTCGGTGAACTCGGGTTCGCCCGCCCCGCGCACCAGTAGCAGCACGCCCTCGGTGTGGCCCTCGGCGCGGCCGAGCGGCACGGCGACGGCGGGGCCGAGGCCGGTGTACCGGTCGGCGCGGGCGGGGAAGCGCGGGTCCTCGGCGAGCAGGTGCGAGGTGACGGGCGCGCCCTGAACGCAGGCCGCGCCGGAGATGGTGCCCTCCAGCGGGACGTTCGCGCCGATCCGGCCGGTCAGGTCGCCGCCGTGGGAGAGTTCCGTGCGCAGGCCGCCGCCGTCGGGCAGCACGGTGAGCACGTCGGCCTGCCGGGCGCCGCTGATGTCGCAGGCCCGCTGGGCGATCAGCTCGACCACCTGGGTGCGCGAACTGCCGGACAGCAGGCGGCGGTTGATCTCGGCGGTGGCGGTCAGCCAGCGCTGGCGGCGCTGCGCCTCCTCGTACAGGCGGGCGTTGTCGATGGCCACGCCGGCGGCGACGGCGAGGGTGGCGATGACCGATTCGTCGTCGTCGTCGAACCCGGCGCCGCCGCGCTTGTCGGTCAGGTAGATGTTGCCGAACACCTCGTCGCGGACCCGCACCGGCAGGCCCAGGAAGGTGCGCATCTCGGGGTGGTGGGCGGGGCAGCCGGTGGACGCCGGGTGCTCGGTGAGGTCGTCCAGGCGCAGCGGTTCGGGGTGCCGGATGAGTTCGCCGAGCAGGCCCTTGCCGGTGGGGTAGGGGCCGATCCGGGCGATCTCCTCGTCGCTGAGGCCGACGGTGAGGAACTGGGAGAGGGTGTCGCCGTCGGCGCCGATCACGCCGAGCGCCGCGTACTTGGCGTCGGCGAGGACGGCCGCGGCCTCGACGATGCGGCGCAGCACCTGGGTGAGTTCGAGTTCCCGGCCGACCGAGAGGACGGCCTCCAGCAGGCTGTGGACCCGGTCCCGGGTGCCGCGTGCCACGTCGATCCGGGCCTGCAGTTCGGCCAGCAGTTCGTCCAGCCGAAGCTGGGGAAGCCGCGACCGCGGTTCCTCCTCGCGCACTGCGTTCCTCCTCGTCGATTGGCCCTGATCGCCGCCCGATTCTCGCAGACCGGGCGGCGGGGGTGGACCGACGGGGTCGTCGGAAGCGTCACAAAGGGGAAGCTTTGGGGCAGGCGGCGGGCGCAGCGGCCCTCGCGGCGGGCATACTGGCGGGTCACTCCCCCGCAGAGCGGGCGGCACGGCCGGCGCGGGCGACCCGGACGGCGAGTTCGGCCAGCGCCTCGGGGGCGCCGGGTTGGTGGCGGATGCCGGGGAAGGCGTTGACGTCGACGGCGATCGGGCCGTCGGGGCCGGGCAGCAGGTCGACGCCGTACACCTGGAGGCCGTAGGCGGGGCCGGCGGCGAGCGCGAGGGCGCGCTCCTCGGGGCCGGGTGTCCAGGGGCGGCGGGCGGGGCCGCCGGGGTGGAGTTCGGAGCGGCGCTGTTCGGCGAACAGCCGGCCGTCGACCACCCACAGTTTGCGGTCCCAGCCGTCGCCGGGCACCGGCCGCTGGGTGATCACGGGTTCGTCGGGCCAGCGCCCGGCCAGGGCGCGCCACTGCTCGGCGGTGTCGGCGCGGGCGACCAGGTCCTCGCGCCGGCTGCGCCGGCTCTTGACCACCACCGGCCCGTGCCAGGCGAGCCGACCGAGCACGCCGTCGGCCTCGGTGGCGGCGAACGGTATGCCGGCGGCGCGGGCGCGCTGCGCCATGGCGGCGCGGTCCTGACAGAAGGCGGTGGCGGCGGCCGGGTTGAGCACCGGGGTGCCCGCCCGTTCGTAGCGGCGGGCGAGGCTCAGCGCGTCCGGGCCGCGGGCCTTGAGCAGCAGCAGGTCGGCGTCCTGCCCGGCGGGCACCGTGAGGTGTCCCCGGTCGGCGAGCAGCCGGCGGGTGGCGGCGAGCAGCGGGTGGTCCGGGTCGCGGGACAGGACGGCTATCCGCAGGCCGCTCACCGGGTGGCCCGGGCGGGGGCGAGCAGCGGGTCGGCGCCGGGAGTGGGCAGCGGCTCGGCGCCGGGGGTGGGCCAGGACGAGCCGGTGCGGGCGAGCCGGACCACCGCGTCGGCCACCCGCTGGACGGCGTCGGGGACTTGACGGAAGCTCGGGAAGTCGTTGATGTCGACGACGGTGGGGCCGTCCGGTCCGAGCAGCACGTCCAGTCCGTACAGGTCGAGGCCGAACACCTCGCCGACCTGGGCGGCGAGTGCGGCGACCTCGCGCGGCAGCGGGACGGGCCGTTCGGTGGCGGGCCGGTCGGGGTGCAGCGGCGAGGTGCGCTGGGTGGCGAAGAGCTCGCCGCCCGCGCAGTACACCTTGAGGTCGAGTCCGTCGTTGGCGACGTAGGGCTGCGCGATCAGCAGCCCGCCGCCCTCGGGGGCGGTCAACCGGGCCAGGCCGGACGGGTGTTGGACGAGATGGACGGCGCGCCCGGAGGAGCCGTCGGCGGGTTTCACGACCAGCGGGTAGTGCTGTTCGGGTATCGCCGCGAACGCGGCGGGGTCGGCGGCGGCCCAGGTGCGCGGCATCGGCAGGCCGTGCAGGTCGGCGACCACGGCGGTCTGCGCCTTGTCGCGGACCGGGCGGATCGCCCGGGCGTCGTTGACGGTGGTCAGCCCGGCCGCGGCGGCGGACTCCAGCAGCCCAAGGCCGGGCCCGCCCGAGACGGTCTTGAGCACCCACGCGTCATGGCTGCCGCCGCGTATCAGCCGGGCGAGGTCGAGCAGTTCGGCGCCGGGGCGCAGTACGTCCACCCGGTGGCCGGCCGCCCGCAGGCGGTGGACCACCTCCAGCGGCATCCCGTCGTGGCGGTAGTGCTCCTCGACCAGGAAGCAGAACCTCATCTGTGCCCACCCATTCCCCTCTGTCCCCTCGCGCGCGTGCCGTGGGGCCGTTCGCATCTCTCCACCCTGTCACGGATCTTCGAAACGAAAACGGCCAGGGTGTCCGGGAACGGCCACAGACCAGTCACAGGCACATTGCCGCAGGTCTGGAACCCTAAGGCGGGGGCATGACGTTGACATGACGTTCATTTGGCACACTCTTGAGGGGGACCGTGTGCATGCCGAGCTGCGTCCGCACCACCGGCACGATCTGACGGACCGTCCCGCGCCGGCCGTGCTGGCCTACCCGGCGGGTGACGTCCTGGTGGTCTCCGGGCTGCCCGGCAGCGGTAAGAGCACCTTGATGGCGCGCTGCGCGCAGGCGCCCGTGATCGACTCCCAGCACACCCGGCAGCGCTTCGCCACCGCCCTGCCGGGTGTTCCGTACGCGTTGTACCGGCCGCTGGTCCGGGCCGCGCACTACCTGCGGCTGCGGGCGGCGCTGCGGGCCGGCGGGCCGCTGGTGGTGCACGACTGCGGGGCGCTGCCCTGGGTGCGCCGGGCCATCGCCCGCACCGCGCACCGGCAGGGCCGCCGCCTGCACCTGCTGCTGCTGGACGCGACGCCCGCGCAGGCCGCCGACGGGCAGCGGCGGCGCGGGCGGCGGGTGTCGCGGTACGCCTTCGCCCGCCACCGCCGGGCCTCCGCCGCGCTGCGCGCCCTGGTGACGGCGGACGCGCCGCTGCCGGCGGGGGTGGCGTCGGCGGTGCTGCTGCCGCGGGCCTCGGCGGCCCGGCTGGCGGCGATCGGCTTCACGCTGCCGCCGTCCGGGCCGCGGTCGCCGTCGCCGGCCGGTCGGCCGGTGCCCGTGCCGTGCCCGTCGGCGGTGCCGGAGCGGGCCGCGGCGGGGGCTGCGGCGAACGGCTGAGCCGGCCCGCGCGTCGCCCGTCGCCCGGCCCGGTGCTGGCTAGTCTCCGGCCATGCGCACCCCCGACCCCACCCCGGGCCCCGGCACGCCCGCCGCCGCCCCCGTCCCGTCCGCCCCGCTGCCGCCCGCCCCGGGCCAGGACGCCCAACTCCCGGACGCCCCGGGCCAGGACGCCCCGCTCCCGCCCGCGCCGGCGCGTCCGCAGCGCGGCCCGCGGGTGCGGCGGATCGCCGACCGGCTGTCGGTGCAGTTCCGCGTCCCGATCGAGCCGCAGTACGAGCAGGCCGGGCGCCGCTGGACGCTGCGCTGGTACGACGGCCCGACCGTGACGGCGGTGCGCTGCGCGCTGGAACGGCTGTTCCCGGACGAGGAGTTCGCGGTGCGGCGCGACCTGACCACCCGGGCGCTGGTGCTGGCCGCGATCCGGGAGACCCGGGCCGGGGCGATGCACCGCTCGGTGGGCAGTTGGGGGCAGCGCTACCACCTGGAGCAGCTGCTCGCCGACCGGGAGCACCCGGACCGCACCACCGATCCGCGCGAAGCGGCCATGCTGGAGCGGCTGTTGGCGGCCTCCTCGGCGGCCGCCGGGCGCGGCGCGGGCGGGCCGGACCTGGCCCGCGCGTTCGACCTGGTGGCCCGCGACGGCGTCGCCTGGCTGCTGCCCGAGGCGCGGTTGGCCGGGCCCGCGGACGGGTCGGCCCTCGCGCTGAGCCCGCTGGAGTACCTGACCGCCCGTTACGCGACGGGCGTGCACCGCACCGCGTGGGAGACCGCGCTGACCACCCTGCCGCTGCGCGCGGCCGTCGCCGCCGCCCACCGGGACCCGGAGCCCGATCCGGACGCGGCCCGCGCCGCCCTCGCCCTGCTGCCCGCGCTGCGCGCCCAGGCCACCGCCGAACTCGACGCGGTGGAGTCCCGGTTGGCGGCGGCGCTGGCCGCGCCCGGTGCGGAGCCCGGCTCCGCCGGCAGCGTGTCGACCCCCATTCTGCCTGCTCACGAGCGCCCGCGGTAGGACCGGACGCACACTTCTCCGCCCTTGTCCGGCAGGCTCGTTCGGGCGCAGACTCGTCCGCAATCCCCCCGTTCGGACGAGTTGATGGGAGTCGTGTGTCCGCACACGTCGATCAGGAATTGGCCCTGCGTGCCCGGGTGCTGCTGGCCGGCAGCGAGCCGCCCACCCCGTGGCAGGCCTACCGGGCGCACCGCCTGCTGGCCCGGGACAACCCGGCCGTGCACCTGCCGAAGCTGGCGCTGGCCGCCGTCGAACTGACCCGCCACCACCCGGTGCTGCTCCGCCGCGACCTCCAACTGCGCCTGCTGGACGAGGCGTTGGAGGCCGCGGCGGCGATCCCCGGGGACGATCCGTTCCGCCTGCGGGCGCTGGCCCGGATCCACCGCGAGCACGCGGAGCGCGCCGGGCAGCTGGGCCTCACGGCGCGTTGAGTCCTTCCGGGGCCGGCCCTCGGCTGTTACAGCCGGCCCCGGAAGTGCTGCTTCTCCACCAGTTCGCCGTCCTTGAAGCAGAACCGCACCACATCCTGGGCGCCGTTGTCGCCGGTGGGGACGTCGCCCGCGAACCAGCGGCAGCGCGCGCCCTCCGGCACCGGCGGGCCGAGCTTCTTGAAGTCGCCGGTCAGGAAGTCGCTGCCGACCGGCAGGAGGCCGTTCACCGACTCCTCGGAGCGGCCGACCTCGATCGAGTCGTACAGCTCGGTGGAGACGGTGGCGTCGCGCATCGAGCTGACGAACATCAGCGTCCCGATCGCGGCGACCACGCCGACCACGCCCAGCACGGCGGCCCCGCCCAGCGCGCAGCCCAGCGCGGGGCTCCGGCGGCGCTTCTCCGGGCCGATCAACTGCCCTGCCAGTTCCCGCAGTTCCTCGTCCTCGGGGATGGCGTCCAGCGCCCCCTCGGAGATGTACGGGAGGCGGCCGCTGAGCCGGAAGCCGCCGTCGGAGCGCGGCCCGGCCTGGATCGTGCCGCCGAGCAGCCGGGCCCGTTCGCGCAGTCCGGTCAGGCCCTGGCCGCCGGAGACCGCCGCCGTGCCGTCGCCGCCGGGCTCGTTGACCACCTCGACCATCACGGCGTCCCGCTCGTAGCGGACCGTCAGCAGGATCCGCGCGCCCTGCGCGTGCTTGTGCGCGTTGGTCAGGCCCTCCTGGGCTATCCGGTACGCGGCGTGGCCGGTCGCGGCGGCGAGTTCGCGCGGCTTGCCCTCGTGCCGCAGCTCCACCAGGGCGCCCGCCGCCTGCGAGCTCTCCGCCAGCCGGTCGATCGCGTCCACGCCGCCCGCCGCCGGCGCCGAGTCGTCCCGCAGCAGGCCCACCACCTGGCGCAGTTCGCGCATCGCGCCGGTCGCGGCCTGCCGCAGCACGCCGACGGCCTCGCGCTGCCGCTCGCCGAGGGTGCTGTCCACTTCCAGCGCGCCGGTGTGCACGGCGATCAGGGCGAGCTGGTGGCCGAGGCTGTCGTGCATGTCCTGGGCGATCCGGTGCCGTTCGCGCAGCCGCGCCTGGTGGGCGATCATCACGCGTTCGCGGACCAGTTGTTCGTTGCGTTCGCGCAGGCTGTCCAGCAGGGCGCGGCGCTGCGAGCGGTAGCGGCCGAGCAGTGCGGGCAGCACGCCCAGCAGCAGGAAGCCGATCACGCAGACGGCGAGCAGCCCGGGCAGCGGCAGGTGGTCGCGGCGGTTCTGGGCCAGGCCGACGGCGAAGGTCAGCAGGAAGCCGGCGCCGAAGTACGCGGGCGCGTGCCAGGGCCGGGTGATCCGCCGGCCCGCCGAGTAGCCGGCCGCGGCGAGCAGCGGCAGGAAGCCGCTCGGCCCGCCGACCAGTCCCGACGACAGCACCAGCACCGGCCCGGGGAAGCCGCGCCGCAGCAGGAACAGCGCCCCGCTGGCGGCCACCACCAGCGACGACGGCCACCCGCCGTCGTCGGCCCCCTGCAACAGCGCCGCGAGCCCGCACACCGCGAGCCCGCCCAGCGCCTCCCGGACCACCAGCCACCACGACCAGGGCCCCGGCACCGCCCGCTCCACCCACCTACGTATCACCCTTTGACCCTAGCGGCCCGAACCGGCCGTCGGGGACGACGGTCGCCCGCCGGTCGCCGGCCAGTGGTGGCGCAGGAACGCGCCCCAGCCGATCGCCTCCCGGACCTCCTCGAAGGCCGCGGCCCGCTCCGGTGCGCGGGCGACGGCGGAGCAGGCGCGGGCGTACGCGTTCGGAGTGGGGACGGCCCCCCGGATGAGGAGGTGACGGACCGTCCGGGCGTCCAGCCGGGCGGCCGCCCACTCGACGGCCGACACTCCGTGCACCCGACGGTCGTCCACCTCCGCGCCGTACTCCATCAGCAGGTCGACCAGTTCGGGCGTCTCCGCGAGCGACAGCGGCAGGTACATGTCGCCCCGGGCCTGCGGTCCGACGGGCGCTCCGGCGGCGAGCAGCAGGCGCGCGACCTCGGTGTGCCCGCGCGTCAGGGCCTGACACAGCAGCGTCAACTCGCGCCACTCCCCGGCCGGTTGGTGCGGGCGCTCCCCCGCCCGGAGCTCCGCGGCGACGTGCTCGGCGCAGCCGTCGAGGACGGCGCGCTCCAGCGGTGCGGTGGGCCAGGGGTAGCGCGATCCGTCGTGGTCGTGGTCCGTCGGCTCGATGGCGTCGCTCATGGGAGTCGATCATGCCAGGGCGGGGGTGCTCCGTGTGGGGGAGAACGATTGCCGCCGGTGCGACAAAGGGATTGTCTGCCGGTATGCCGTCGAAGAACCGCCGCCCGCTCGCCGCCGCCCTCACCGCCCTCGCCGCCCTCGCGGTCGGCTGCTCCGCCCTCGACGTCGAGGAGCGGGCCGACACCCCCGCCGCGCCGCCGGCCGTCGCGCGGCCCGCCGCCGGCGTGCCGCAGGGCGCGGCGGGGCAGGAGGCGAACGGCCGGCTGGGCGCCGCCGAGCAGGGGGCGAGGCAGCAGGCCGAGCGGCAGGCCGCGCTCGCCGTCGCCCGCACGTGGGGGCTGGCCGCGCTGCCGCTGAAGGCGCCCGCCGCGCCCGCCGAGAAGCCGGAGCTCGTCGCCGGGCCGAACGTCCTGCTCGCCGACGGGCTGCCGCCGGTGGTGCGCCGGGTGCCCACCGAGGACCGGGTGGTGTTCCTGACGGTGGACGACGGCGCCGAGAAGGACCCCGGGTTCGCCGAGATGGTCGCCGAACTGGACGTGCCGCTGTCGGTGTTCCTCTCCGACTACCTGGCGCGCTCCGACTACGACTACTTCCGCGGCCTGCGCGACCACGGCGTGGACGTCGGCAACCACACCGTGAACCACCCCGACCTGCGCCGCCTGGGCGCCGACGCCCTGCACCGCGAGATCTGCGGGCAGCAGGACCGCCTGGAGCGGGAACTCGGCGCCCGCCCCGCCCTGTTCCGCCCCCCGTACGGCGAGTACACGGCCGCCGCGCTGCGCACCGCCGCCTCCTGCGGGATCACCGCCGTCGCGCTGTGGACCGAGGAGGCGTTCCCCGACCACCTCGAGTACCGCTACAGCGACGAGCGGTTCCACCCCGGCGACATCGTCCTCACCCACTTCCGCGCCCCGGCCCCCGGCTGGCGGGGCACCATGACCGATATGCTGCGCCGCGTCGTCGACGCCGCCACCGCCGAGGGCTTCGCGATCGCCCGCCTGGAGGACTACCTCTGAGCCGGTGGGCCGCCGCCCTCAGGGGGCGACGAAGCCCGCGCGGTAGGCGAGGACCACGGCGTGGGTGCGGTTGCGGGCGCCGAGCTTGGTGAGGACGTTCGCGACGTGGGTCTTGACGGTCTCCGCGCCGAGGAACAGCTCCCGGGCGATCTCGGCGTTGCCCAGGCCCGCGGCCATCAGCCGCAGCACGTCCTGCTCGCGGTCGGAGAGCCGGTGCGCGAACGGGGTGGTGGCGCGGCGGTGGCGCAGGGCCAGTTCGCGCACCGAGTCGGGGAACATCAGGGTGTCGCCGAACGCGGCGAGCCGGACGGCCTGCACGATCGCCTCCGGCCGGGAGCGTTTGAGCAGGAAGCCGGCCGCGCCGGCGAGCAGCGCGTCGTGCACGCTGTCGTCGTTCTCGAAGGTGGTGATCACCACGACGCGGGGTGCGGGGACGACGGTGTCGAGGATCCGCCGGGCGGCCTGGATGCCGTCGAGGGCGGGCATCCGGACGTCGGTGAGGACGACGTCCGGGGTCAGCGAGCGGGCGAGGGCGACCGCTTGCGCGCCGGTGTCGGCCTCGCCGACCACCTCGATGTCGGCTTCGGCGCCGAGGATGACGGCGAGGCCGGAGCGCACCAGCGGTTCGTCGTCGGCGATCAGCACCCTGATCGGCGCGGTGGTCACAGGTCCCCTCCTGGGTGGTCGTGGGTGGCCCGGGCGAGCGTCAGGGGCAGCCGGGCGGCGACCCGCCAGCAGCCCTCGACCGGGCCGAACTCGGCCTGCCCGCCGAGGAGTTGTGCGCGCTCGGCGATGCCCCGGATGCCGCGCCCGCCGCGCCGGGAGGCACGGACGCGGGCGGGCAGCGGGTTGGAGACCAGCAGGCGCAGCTCGCCCGCCTCGGCCTCGATGCTCACCTGCACGGGTGAACCGGCGGCGTGCCGCAGGGCGTTGGTGAGGGCTTCCTGGACGATCCGGTAGGCCTCGCGGGAGACCACGGCGGGCGTCGCGTCCAGGTCGCCGACGGTGAGGGCGACGGGTGAGCCGGCGGCGCGGGCGGAGTCGGCGAGGCGGTGGACGTCGCGCAGGTCGGGTTGCGGGGCGCGGCCGGGGCTCTCCTCGCGGAGCAGGCCGAGGACGTGGTCGAGTTCGTCGGCGGCCGCGCGGGCGGCCTCCTCGATGGCGGCGAGGGCGCCCCGCGCGAAGGCCGGGTCGCGGTCCAGGACCCGTCCGGCGGCGGCCGCCTGGAGCGTGACCACGCCGAGGGCGTGGCCGACCGAGTCGTGCAACTCCCGTGCCAGTCGGTTGCGTTCGGCGAGCTGGGCGGTGCGGCGTTCGGCCTGGGCGAGCCTCTCGGCGGCGGACGGTCCGAGCAGCGCGGGCGCCGAGCGTTCCAGGGCCAGGCCGGCCGCCCGGGCGGCCAGCGGCAGCAGCAGGGCGAGCAGCGCCCCGGCGGGCGGCGCGAGCGGGGCCGGCACCGCGCCGAGCCACCCCGGCGGCGCGTCCAGGAACGGGCGCACGGCCAGCGCCACGACGGCGGGCGGCGTCGCCATGGTCGCCCCGGCGACGGGGGCGCCGAGGCCGAGGTGCAGCACGGCCCACAGCGCGGTCCGTCCGCGCGAGGCCGCCGCGTCCTCGTCGCGCTCCCAGCGGGCCCCGAGCGGCAGCAGGGTGCGGACGATCGCGGACTCCAGCTGCCGGACGAACGGCAGCGCGGCGGCGGTCGCCGCGACCAGGGGCAGCGCCGCCAGGTAGGCGGCGAACTGGACCAGCAGTGATCTTTCGGTCGGGAACAGCGGCGCGAGGGCGATGTTCAGCACGAACCAGAACGGCGTCATCATCGCGCCGCCCAGGATCAGCAGCGCCCAGCGCCGCCGGGCCGCGCGGCCGAGCAGCGCCGACGCGGCCCGCCGGACCTCCCCCCAAAGCGTCACGCCGGGATCATCCCACCCCGGTCGGCGCCGCGCTCCGACGCCCCCGCCGCCTCGGTCACCAGCAGCGCCAGCACGGTCGCGAGCACCGCGCCGGACAGCGCCAGCAGCCCGCCCACCAGGGCCAGGCCGCGCATGTCCGCGCCCTTGCTCATCGGGTTGTCCAGGGTCGAGGCGATCAGCCAGAACAGGCCCCAGCCGAACGAGGTGCCGGTGCCCACCCAGGACATCGCCAGCGCGCCGCGGGCCGACCGGCCGTCGCGCCGCCGCCAGGTCAGCGCGACCATGCCGAGCAGGCCGACCAGGGTGAGCACGGCGTAGCCGCCGTCGACGACCAGCGCCTGCGCGGCCTGCCGGGTGTCGCCGGGGCGCAGGGCGTGGCCGCCGAACGCCCAGGACAGCTGGATCGCCACCGGGGCCAGCCCGATCACGGCGGCCAGCGCGACGACCAACCGCCGCACCCCGTCGGCGGGGCCGGCCGGCAGGTCGCGCAGGCGCAGCGTGAACACGGCCGCCCAGCGCTCCCGGGCGTGCAGCAGGAAGCCGCCGACCAAGCCGATCGCCTGGAGGCCGAAGCCGCCGTAGACCACGGCGAACACCCAGCCCTCGATCAGGCCCTGGCTGGGGTCGCCGCCGGAGGAGAAGCCGCCGGTGAACGCGCCGACGACGGCGGAGACGGGCACCACCAGGGCGATCGGCGCGAGCAGGCCGGTGGCGACGAACATCGGGAGGACCAGCAGCCAGCCGGGGATCCGCCGCCCCCACGGGCGGGCCAGGCCGAGGGCGACCACGGCGGCGACGGCGTCCATGGCGAGGGTGGCCAGGTTGGCGCCGATCATGGTGCCGCTGCGCATGTCGTCGCCGTGGACGCCGATGTCGCTGCCCGCGATCCAGGCGATCTTCAGTGCCAGGTAGGGCAGGGTCGCGGCGATCGTTCCGACGCACAGGGCGGTCCGCAGCCGGGCGGTGCCCCGGCGGGTGGGTATTTTCGTCATGGCTCGACGATCGCAACGGCCCGGGGTGCGCCGATTCCCCCGGAGCGGGGACGCGGCTCCCCCGTTCGGGGGAGCTACGAGTCGGCGGTGCGCGGGCCGGGGACGGTCGAGATCGCGATCCCGGGCAGGGCCTGCGGGTGGTGGTCGCGCAGGAACGCCACCAGGTGTTCGCGCAGGTCGCAGCGGAGCACGAAGGCGTCGTCGGCGTCGGCGGCGGTGGCCAGGGCGCGCACCACCAGGGTGCTGGGGGTGGTGTCGACGACCTGCAGGGCGCTGCCCTCGCCGTCCCAGCGCGGGTGCTTGGCGAGGTAGTCGTCGAACTCGGCGCGCAGCAGGTCGACGGGCGTGCGGTGGTCGAGGTGCAGCAGGGCGGTGCCGGTGATCCGGGAGGAGCGGCGCGACCAGTTCTCGAACGGGCGGCCCGCGAAGTGGGACATCGGCATGACGATCCGCCGCTGGTCCCAGGTGGCGATCACCACGGCGGTCAGGGTGATCTCCTCGACGGTGCCCCATTCGCCGCCGACCACGACCACGTCGCCGATCCGGGCCAGGTCGCCGAAGGCCATCTGGATGCCCGCGAACAGGTTGGACAGGGTGCTCTGCGCGGCGATGCCGGCGACCACGCCGACCAGTCCGGCGGAGGCCAGCAGGCTGGTGCCGACGACCCGGACCGCCGGGAAGGTCATCAGCATCGCAGCGAGCGCGAGCAGCGCGATGCCGGCCTGCAGGATGCGGCCGAGCAGCCCGGCCTGGGTGCGGGCCCGGCCCGCCCACGCCGCGTCGCGGCGGCGCACCGCGAGCCGCACCGCCGCGTCCAGCACCAGCACGGCGGCCCGGGCCGCGAGCCAGGCGCAGGAGCCGATGGTGGCGAGCGCCAGCAGGTGGCCGACACCCTGCGGCGCGCGCACCCACGGCGCGGCGGCGAGCAGCAGCAGACAGGCCGTCACCGCGAGCATCGGCCGCCGGCAGCCGCGCAGCAGGTCCGGGACGGCGCCGCCGGAGCGGGCCGCGAGCCGGCGGGCCGTCAGCCCGGCCGTCCGGTCGGCCGCCCAGAGCACCAGTGCCACCGCCGCGCCGGCCACCGCCAGCCGTACCGCGCTCCACCACACGCCGTCCGCCTCCTCGCCGTCCAGGCCGTCCGCGCCGTCCGCGCCGTCCAGGCCGTCCAGGCCGTCCAGGCCGTCCAGGCCACCTTGTGCCGCTTGTGCCGCCTTGTGCCCCGCGGATCGGCAGGGCCCTGGCCGCCTTTCCGCCGGACGCGGATTCACACCCCGGAGTGACCCTCGCCACCGGTGTGCGATGGCTCCGGCGCGGCCGGGCATACGCGGGGTGCCGATCGGCCAGGGTGGGGATCGGCCATTCGGCGAGGGAGGACGGGCCCGTGAATCCGATCGAACGCGCGCTGCGCGCCGTCGACCGCACCCAGCAGCGGTTCCGGCCGCCGGCCGTGGTGTTCGGCGTGATGAAGAAGTACGGCGACGACCGGGGCGGCCTGCTGGCCGCGCTGATCACGTACTACGGCTTCGTGTCGCTGATCCCGCTGCTGCTTCTGCTCTCCACCGTGCTGGGCTTCGTGCTGCACGGTCATCCGGAGGCGCAGCAGCGGGTGGTCGACTCCGCGTTGGCGGATTTTCCGATCATCGGCGACCAGTTGCGGGAGAACGTGCACTCGGTGCAGGGCAGCGGGCTGGCGCTGGTGATCGGTGTCCTCGGTCTGCTCTACGGTGCGCTGAACATCGCGCAGGTGCTCCAGCACGCGATGGCCGAGGTGTGGAACGTCCCGGGTGTGCGGCGGCCCGGCTACTTTCCGCGGCTGGCGCGCAGCCTGGCGCTGTTCGGGGCGCTCGGGATCGGCCTGGTGGTGACCACGGCCGCCGCCGCGCTGGTCTCCACCACCCTGGGCGGCGTGCCCGCCCGGATCGGTGCCCTGGTGCTGTCGGCGGTGCTGAACACGGCGCTGTTCGTCGCCTGCCTGCGGATCCTCACCCCGAAGGAGGTCCCGACCCGCCGGCTGCTGCCGGGCAGCCTGGTGGCGGGCCCGCTGTTCACCGGCCTGCAGGCGTTCGGCGCGGCCCTGGTCGCGCACCAGCTGCGGCACGCCACCGCCGTGTACGGCTTCTTCGCGACGGTCATCGGCCTGCTGTCCTGGCTGTACCTGGCCTCCCAGATCACCGTCTACGCGGCCGAGACCAACGTGGTGCTGGCCCGCCGGCTGTGGCCCCGCTCGCTGCTCCAACCCCCGCTCACCCAGCCGGACTTGGAGGTGCTGGCGGCGCTGGCCCGGCAGGAGGAGCGGCGGCCCGAGCAGCACGTGGAGGTCGAGTTCGACACCTCGGCGGGCGACGATCCCGAGGCATCCGGCAAGCCCGACGAGGACCCCGGGCGCGACGAGGACCCCGGGGGCGGGGGCGGCCCCGGGCGCGACGGCGGCGACGGGCGGCGGTGACCGGCCGGGCGCTGTCGGTGCCCGCCGATAGCGTCCGGGCCATGACTGATCGTGAGACCTACGCCCCGCTGGTGTTCCTGGAGTACAAGCACCGGCCGGGCTCGTACTGCCTGATGCTGACGGACGATCGGATGGTCGCGGTGGACGAGGTGTTCGAGGCGGCGGGGCAGCAGAACGGCGGCTACGGCTGGGAGGCGGTGGCCCGCTCGGCGGTCCGCTCGCGCGCTCCGCACCTGGAGGGCCGGTTCCGCTACGACCCGGAGGCCGGCATGTTCGTGGCGTACGGGGACGACGCGGAGGCGCTGCGCGAACTCGGCGCGCTGCTGTCGGGTGCCTTCCGCGACCGGCCGACGCTGCGCGAGCTGATCGACGCCGCCGAGCCCGACTGGTTCGACTGACCGGCCGTTCCGCCCGGCCGGTCCCGGGCGCGCGAACGCCGACGGCCGCCCCTCCCGACATGAGGGGCGGCCGTCGGCGTGTGCGGGTGGTCCGCGGTGCGGACCGGTGGGGCCGGGCGTCCGGATCAGACGGAGAGGACCTGGCCCGGGAAGATCACGTCGGCGCTGGCGCCGATGGTCTTGGCGTTGGCCTTGAACAGCGCGTCCACGGTGGTGCCGTTGGCGGCGGCGATCGCGCTCAGGGTGTCGCCGGACTTGACGGTGTAGCTGCCGCCGTCGGCCTTCGCGGCGCCGGCGTTGTGCTTCTTCCAGGACTGCTCGCCCTGCGCCGTCTTGTTCTTCGCGCCCTGGTCGGCGGCCTGCGGGGCCTGCGCCCGGGTCTGCGAACGCGAGGCGGCGTCGTCGGCGGCGGTGGTGTTCACCGCGGCCTTGTCGCTCTGCGCGGCAGCGGGCTTGGTGGTCTTGGTGACGCTGGGGGTCGCCGTGGCGGCGGTGCTCGCCGAGGAGGTGTCGACCTGGGCCGGGGTGCCGCCCTTGGTCAGACCGGCCTTGACGGAGCACACCGGCCAGGCGCCGGGGCCCTGGGAGGCGAGCACCT
>NZ_JBSGDD010000085.1:0-31948 GCF_053602195.1 Kitasatospora sp. NPDC004531
ACAACCTCACCGGCGAGGGCGAGGGCGACGACGAGCAGATCAAGGTGAACCTGGCCGGCGTCCCGGCCGACGTGGCGAAGATCGTCTTCCCGGTGGCGATCTACGACGCCGCCGCCCGGGGCCAGAGCTTCGGCCAGGTCCGCAACGCCTTCATCCGCGTCGTCAACCAGGCCGGCGGCGCCGAGATCGCCCGCTACGACCTCTCCGAGGACGCGGCGACCGAGACCGCGATGGTCTTCGGCGAGCTGTACCGCAACGGCGCCGAGTGGAAGTTCCGCGCCATCGGCCAGGGTTACGCCTCCGGCCTGGCCGGCATCGCCCAGGACTTCGGCGTCAACGTCTGACCCGCACCGGTCGGCGACCGGCCGGCCGGCCCCGAACCCCACGCATCCGAGGAGAACCGAGAAGTGACCAGGCGCAGGATCGCCACCGCCCTCCCCGCCCTCGCGCTCGCCGCGCTGCTGATCGCGCCGGGGGCCGCCGCGGCGGCGCCCGCCGCCGGGGCCGTCCGTCCGCAGGCCGTCGCCCAGCAGGCCGCCCCCGCACTGCCGCCCCTGGCGGTGCACGGGGACCGGGCGGCGCAGGCTCCGGCCGCGCAGCTGGCGTCCGGCGACAAGCACGAGAAGAAGAAAAAGAAGGGCGGCTTCTTCAAGAAGCTCGGCATAGCCGCCCTGATCGTCATCGTGCTGCTCGTCCTCCTCGTGATCGGACTGGTGGTGGCCCTGGTCCTCGGCCTCCGGGCCCTCTTCCGCCGCCGCCGGACCTCCTGACCCCGGGGGCGGACCCGACCGGGCGACCGGACGGGCCGCCCCTGCGGGCGCGGCGACGGCACGTGTGCGCACACGTGCGCCCCTCGGCGGGCCCTACGATGGGCGGATGGACAACCGCGCACCGGTCGCAGCTGCGTCCCATTCGCACCGGCACACCGGCGGCGAGCGCCTCGACGTCGCCGCGTCCGTCCTCGCGCTGCTCGCCGACCGCACCCGGCTGGCGCTGCTGGAGCGGCTGGGCCGGGGCGAGGCCGACGTCACCACGCTGGTCGAGGCCACCGGCGCGGCCCGGCCCTCGGTCAGCCAGCACCTGGCCAAGCTCCGCCTCGCCGGGCTGGTCGCCACCCGCAAGGACGGCCGACGGGTCGTCTACTCGCTGCGCCACGGCCACCTGCGCCGCCTGGTCGACGAGGCCCTGAACGTCGCCGACCACCAGATCGCCGCACTTCCCCCGCACGACTGACCGCGCCCGCCGGGCCCGGCCCACTCTTCCGGCGCGAATACGTGCATTCATGCGCACATGTTGAATACGATGGGGCGGTCGAGCCATCTTCGAGCCGGGGACGGGCCATGCTTTCCGTGCTGCGCGACCGCACCTACCGCCACCTGTTCGCCGCCCAGGCGGTCGCTCTGGTCGGCACCGGCCTGGCCACCGTCGCCCTCGCGCTGCTCGCCTACGACCTCGCCGGGGCGGACGCGGGCGCGGTCCTGGGCACCGCGCTGGCGATCAAGATGGTCGCCTACGTCGGCGTCGCGCCGGTCGCCGTCGCCCTGGCCGGACGCCTGCCGCGCAGGGCGCTGATGGCGGCGCTGGACCTCACCCGCGCGGGCGTCGCCCTCGCGCTGCCGTTCGTCACCGAGGTCTGGCAGGTCTACCTGGCGGTGTTCCTGCTGCAGGCCGCCTCCGCCGCGTTCACGCCGATCTTCCAGGCCACCGTCCCGCAGGTGCTGCCCGCCGAACGCGACTACACCGACGCGCTGTCGCTGTCCCGCCTCGCCTACGACCTGGAGTCGCTGTTCAGTCCCGCGCTCGCCGCCGCCCTGCTGACGGCGGTCTCCTACGACTGGCTGTTCACCGGCACCGCGGCCGGCTTCCTCGCCTCCGCCGCGCTGGTGGTCTCCGCCGTGCTGCCCAAGGCCCCGCCCGGCGGGCACGCCGGGGGCGTCCGCCGGGGCGCGGTGTTCGGCACCCGGCTGTTCTGGGCCACGCCGCGCCTGCGGGCCCTGATCGCCCTGGACCTCGCGGTCGCCGCCGCCGGGGCGCTCGTGTTCGTCGACACCGTCGTCGTGGTCCGCGAGCACTTCCGGCTCCCGGCCGGGGCGGTCTCGCTCGCGCTGGGCGCCTTCGGGGCGGGCTCGATGCTCGCGGCGCTGCTGCTGCCCCGGCTGCTGGCCCGCACCGGCGACCGCGCCGTCATGCTGCCCGCCGCGCTCGCGCTGCCCGCGGTCCTCGCCGGCGCGGCCGCCGTCACCGCCGCCGCGCCCGGCACCGCCGCGTGGATCGCCCTGCTCGCCGCCTGGGCGCTGATCGGCGCGGCCGGCTCCGCCGTGCTGACCCCCGGCGGCCGGGTGGTGCGCCGCTCCGCCGCCGACGCCGACCTGCCGACCGCCTTCGCCGCCCAGTTCTCGCTGTCGCACTCCTGCTGGCTGCTCACCTACCCGCTGGCGGGCCGGCTCGCGGCCGGGGCCGGGCTCCCCGTCACCGCGCTCGTCCTCGGCGCGATCGCGCTGGCCGCCGCCCTGGCCGCCCGCGCCCTGTGGCCGCGCCACGACCCCGACACCCTCCCGCACACCCACACCGGCCTCCCGGCCGGCCACCCCCACCTGGCCGACGCCCACCCCCTCGGCGGCGACGCCGGGGCCTGGGGCCACGACCACCACTACGTCATCGACCGTCACCACCCGCGCTGGCCCCGACCCGCCTGACCTCCCGAACGGGACAGCCGGCGCAGCGCGAGCGCGCACAGCAGCGCCGCCGCGCCCGCGATCGCCAGGGCGGGCGCCCGGGCGGGCCCGTCGGCGAGCGCCCACAGGCCGCCCGCGGCGCTGACGACGCTGAGCAGGGCGACGGCGGCGGCGAGCAGCCGGGGGCGGTGGCCGAACCGGGCGACGGGGCCGGGGGCGCGGTCGAGGCGCCGGTCGAGGCGCGGGGCCTCCGCGCGCAGGTGGCGTTCGATGTCCGCGAGGAGGTGTCGCTCCCGCGCGGTCAGCGGGCTGCTCATGACGGGGTCGCCGCCTTCCTCGAAGGGGGCTGCGGGGTGTCGTTCCCCCGTCTGCCCCGCTTCGCCCCGTTCGAAAAAGGCGGCGTTCCCTTCCCCCCTCGGGTGTCGACGCCCGTCACCCCCCGATTCGGGGCGTCGACACCCGGGCCATCGGGACGCATCGTCCCCCCGAGTCCCGGTGGCCCTGCCGCGCCGGTCTCCCGGCGACAGGAAGATCGTCGCAGTTCGGGCCGGGTGCGCACATTGCCAGGATGCGGCAATCTTGACGGCTCGTTGACGCCCGATCCGCGCACCCGCCCCGGAACCGCAGTGGCGTTAGAGCGGCTGGTGCGGCCAGCCCAGCAGGCGGGCGCCCATCGCGGCGGTCTCCAGGGTGTAGCGGTGCAGTGCGTCGCCGGGGTCGTAGCCGGTCAGCGCCTTGATCCGGTCGGCGCGGTAGCCGAGGGTGCGGACGCTGACGCCCAGGCGGCGGGCGGCCTCCGCGGTGACGTAGCCGGCCTCGGCCTGGGCGGCGATGGTCTCCAGCAGCGGCCCGGCCCCGCCGCGGGCGGCGGCCAGCGGGCCGAGGACGGTGCGCACCAGGTCCGCCATCGCGGCGCGGTCGCGCATCAGCACCGGGAAGACCAGCAGTTCCTCGGCGTTCAGCAGGTCGGCGGGCAGGTCGAGGCGTTCGGCGAAGTCCAGGGCGTCGAGCGCCTCCTCGTAGCTGCGCACCACGCCGCCCGCGCCGGAGTGCCGGCGCCCGGTGGCGACCCGGCGGGCGGGCGGGTAGCCGGGGCCGGGGCGCAGCGCGAGGCGGGCGAAGGCGTCGAGGACGGCCTGTTCGCTCTCGGGGGCGACGCAGACCAGGCGGCCGTCCTTGGTGGTGAGCAGGACGTCGCGTTCGCCGAAGCGGCCGGTGAGTTCGCGTTCCACCCTGCGCACCACGGGGTCGACGTGGCCGTAGGGCCGGGGGGCCTGGGCGACGGCGACGGCGTGGGTGCGGGCCAGGCGCAGGCCGAAGCGTTCGGCGCGGGCGGCGAGGGTGCCGAGGTCGCTGCGGCCGTAGAGCAGGTCGTCGACGAATTCGCGGCGGGCGGCCTCCTCCTGGCGGACCGCCAGGCGCTGGGCGCGTTCGTGGCCTTCGCCGAGGGCGGCGAGGGCGGTCTCGGCGGCGGTGAGCAGCGCTTCGCCGACCTGGCGCAGTTCGGCGACGGTGGTGGCGCCGGCGGTGCCGGGCAGGGTCGGCCAGGCCTTGCGCGCGGCTTCCATGCAGTGCGCGACGAGTTCGCGCAGTCCCTGGCCGGCCTCGGCGCCGTGTTCGCCGAGGGTCCGCAGGGATTCGATCTCGGGGCGGGTGAGCCGCCGTCCGGAGCGCGAGACGTCGGCGAGTATCGCGACGTACCGGGTGCGGAGTTCTTCGGCGGCCGTCCGCTCGGGCATGTTCGACACTCCTTCACCGCCTGTTCGACGGCGGCATCCTAGCGATCGGCGGGCGGTGGCGGGCGACAGTTGTTCGGGCCCGTACGATGGGCGGCTGCGGCGTGCGGTTTCCCGGTGGTGCGCCCTGGTGAGGGAGGTTCCGCGATGACGCCTGGCGGCGGCGCTGCGCGCTGGGCGGTGCTGGTGGGCTGCTGGGCGGCGTTCGGGGTGGCGGCGGGGGTGCTGGCCGGGCACGACTGGGGCCCGTTCGGGTTCGAACGGGCGCTGCTGGACTGGTGCGTGGCGCACCGGCCGGGTGTCGCGGTGTCGGCGGCGACGGTGGTGACGGCGTGCGGGGCGGCGCCGCTGCCGGCCCTGCTGGCGCTGGCGGCGGGGGTGCTGACGGCGCGGCGGGTGCGCGGGCCGGTGGCGGTGCTGTTCCTGGCGCCGTCGGTGTGGCTGCTGCTGGGCCAGGGTCTGCGCCAGCTGCTGATGCACGCCTTCGGGCGGCCGCGTCCGCCGCTGGCCGACCGGGCGGTGCACGCCTCGGGTTTCGCGTTCCCGTCGGGGCACGCGTTCACGGCGGCGGCCGCCGCGGGGCTGCTGGCGCTCGCGGTGGCGCTGGCCCGGCCGGCCTCGGCGCGGGCAGCGGCGGTCGGTGCGCTGGTGTTCGCGGGGGCGGTCGGGGCGAGCCGGGTGTACCTGGGGGTGCACTGGGCACTGGACGTGCTGGGTGGCTGGCTGTTGGCGGCGGGGTGGCTGGCGCTGGGTACGCTGATCGCCCGGGCGGCGTCGCGAAAGTGGCTCTGGGCTGCGGGAACGTCGACCGCGCGGGCGGGCGTTGAGGGGCCGTAGGGTCGGTTCGCGCAGGTCCGTAGGGTCGGTTCGCGCAGGTTTCGGCACGGTCGCGTCCGTGCCGCACGTTCGAGGAAGGGTGTCGTAATGGCTCAGGTTGTGCGGGGTGTGATCGCGCGGGCGAAGGGCGCGCCGGTGGAGGTCGTGCCGGTGGTGGTGCCCGATCCGGGGCCGGGCGAGGCGGTGGTGAAGGTGCAGGCGTGCGGGGTGTGCCACACCGACCTGCACTACCGGGAGGGCGGGATCAACGACGAGTTCCCGTTCCTGCTGGGCCACGAGGCGGCGGGTGTGGTGGAGTCCGTCGGCGAGGGCGTCGACAGTGTCGCGCCGGGTGACTTCGTCGTCCTCAACTGGCGTGCGGTGTGCGGTCGTTGCCGGGCGTGTCGGCGGGGCCGGCCGCAGTACTGCTTCGCCACGCACAACGCGAAGCAGAAGATGACGCTGGAGGACGGCACCGAGCTGTCGCCGGCGCTGGGCATCGGCGCGTTCGCGGAGAAGACGCTGGTCGCGGCGGGCCAGTGCACCAAGGTCGACCCGGCGGCCTCGCCGGCCGCGGCGGGCCTGCTGGGCTGCGGCGTGATGGCCGGTCTGGGCGCGGCGATCAACACCGGCCAGGTGGGTCGCGGCGACAGCGTCGCGGTGATCGGCTGCGGCGGTGTCGGCAACGCCGCGGTGATGGGCTCCCGGCTGGCGGGCGCCTCGCGGATCATCGCGGTGGACGTGGACGACCGCAAGCTGGTCACCGCCCGTGCGCTGGGCGCCACCCACACCGTCAACTCGCGGGAGACCGACGCCGTCGAGGCGATCCGGGAGCTGACCGGCGGCAACGGCGCGGACGTGGTGATCGACGCGGTGGGCCGCCCCGAGACGTACAAGCAGGCGTTCTACGCCCGTGACCTGGCGGGCACCGTGGTGCTGGTTGGCGTGCCGACGCCGGAGATGACGCTGGAACTGCCGCTGCTGGACGTGTTCGGCCGGGGCGGCGCGCTGAAGTCCTCCTGGTACGGCGACTGCCTGCCGGAGCGGGACTTCCCGATGCTGATCGACCTGTACCTGCAGGGCCGGCTGGACCTGGACGCGTTCGTCAGCGAGACCATCCCGCTGGACGGCGTCGAGGAGGCGTTCGCCCGGATGCACCGCGGCGAGGTGCTGCGCTCGGTGGTGGTGTTCTGATGGCGGCCCGGATCGAACAGCTGGTCACCTCGGGCGAGTTCAGCCTGGACGGCGGCACCTGGCAGGTCGACAACAACGTGTGGCTGGTCGGCGACGACCGCGAGGTGGTGGTGATCGACGCCGCGCACGACGCGGACGCGATCGCCGCGGCGGTGGCGGGCCGCACGCTGCTGGCGATCGTCTGCACGCACGCGCACAACGACCACATCGACGCCGCCCCGGAGCTGGCCGCCCGCACCGGCGCGCCGATCCTGCTGCACCCGGACGACCGGGTGCTGTGGCAGCGGACCCACCCCGACCGGGAGCCCGACGGGGAGCTCGCCGACGGGCAGCGACTGGCCGTCGCGGGCGCCGAGCTGACGGTGCTGCACACCCCGGGCCACAGCCCGGGCGCGGTCAGCCTGTACGCGCCGTCGCTGGGCACCGTGTTCACCGGCGACACCCTGTTCGCGGGCGGCCCGGGCGCGACGGGGCGGTCGTTCTCCGACTTCCCGACCATCGTCGACTCGATCCGCGAGCGGCTGCTGACGCTCCCGGCGGAGACCGTGGTGCGCACCGGCCACGGCGATTCGACGACGGTCGGCGCGGAGGCCCCGCACCTGGCGGAGTGGATCGCCCGCGGCCACTGACGGCCCGCCGCCCCCGACCGACCCGCCGCCCCCGACTCCGGTCCGGGGCGGCGGTCCCGTTCCGGCTGTCCATCGTTTGTCGAACGGCCCGGCCTACCGTCCCCTCACCCGGTCGGCGACGCGAGGGCGTCGCCGCGGGAGTGCAGCAGGGGGGAACGACAGTGAAGAAGAGATGGGTCGGCGCCTTGGTGGCGGGCGCCGCACTGGCCGCCACCGTCACCGCGGCCGCGCCCGCCGGCGCCGCGGTGCCGCAGGGCTGGGCGCACCTGCAGAACGTCGGCACCGGCCAGTACCTGGACGACTACGCCCACAACACCGCCCAGGGCGCACCGGTGTACACGTACGCGCAGACCGGCCAGTCCAACCAGTGGTGGTGGGTGGCCAACAGCGCCGGCGACACCGTCACCTTCTCGTCCTACGAGACGCAGCAGTACAGCAGCATGGCCAAGTGGTGGTACCGCAATCTGACCCGCGACGGCGCCGACCGCGGCGTCCTGGGCCCGCAGCAGCTGTGGACCGCCAACATCGGCTTCGGCGGGCTGCCCGGCGAGGAGCGCTGGTACTACGTGGCCGGCGACGCCGGGACGTACATCCACTCCGCCGCGTGGAACGGCGACTGCCTGACCGCCCACGCCTGGGGCCAGGTGACGGTGGAGAGCTGCCGCACCGGCGACCACGACCAGCAGTGGAACGTCCTGTACAGCTGACCCCCGGGAGGGAAGCCCCACCGTGAAGAACCTCCGAAGGATCCTGACCGCCGCCGGCGTGTCGCTGTCCGTGCTGGCGGGCGCGTTCGCCGTGCAGGCGCCCGCGCAGGCCGCCGTGCCGCAGGGCTGGGTGCACGTGGTGAACGTCGGCACCGGCCAGTACCTGGACGACTACGCGCACAACACCGCCCAGGGCGCGCCGGTGTACAGCTATCCGCAGACCGGCCAGTCCAACCAGTGGTGGTGGGTGGAGAACAACGACGGCAACACCGTCACCTTCTCCTCCTACGAGACCCAGTACAACAACGGCATCGGCGGCTGGTGGTACCGCAACCTGACCCGCGACAGCGGCAACGGCGGCGTCCTCGGCCCGCAGCAGCGCTGGCAGACCGACACCCACTTCGGCCACCTGCCCGGCGAGGAGCGCTGGTACTACGTGGCCGGCGACGCCGGGACGTACATCCACTCCGCCGCCTGGAACGGCGACTGCCTGACCGCCCACGCCTGGAACCAGGTGACGGTGGAGAGCTGCCGCACCGGCGACCACGACCAGCAGTGGCTGATCAACTACAACTGACCCGCCGGAAGGGAAGTCCGACCGTGAAGAACGTCCGAAGGATCCTCACCGCCGCAGGCGTGTCGCTGTCCGTCCTGGCCGGCGTGTTCGCCGCGCAGGCGCCCGCGCAGGCCGCCGTGCCCCGGGGCTGGGTGCACGTGCTGAACATGGGCACCGGCCAGTACCTGGACGACTACGCCCACGACGTCAACATGGGCGCCCCGGTGTACACGTACCAGCAGACCGGGCAGTCCAACCAGTGGTGGTACGTCACCATGACCTCCGCCAACCAGGTCGTCCTCTCCTCCTGGGAGACGGAGAAGTGCACCGACGGCTGGTGCACCACCAAGAGCTACCGGAACCTGCGCCGCGGCTTCGACAACCGGGGCGAGCTGTCCGAGTACAACCCCTGGTACGACCCGTACGACAACACCGGTTCCAGGTCGCGCTGGTGGTACGCGGCCGGCGACGTCGGCACCTACATCCACTCCGCCGACGGCGACCAGGGCTGCCTGACCGCGCACGCCGGGAGCCAGGTGACGATCGAGGGCTGCCGCACCGGCGACCGCGACCAGCAGTGGACGGTCATCTACGCCTGATCGCCGAAGCGGACGGCGGCCAGCCGCTCGCGGGAGGCCGTGTCGGCGAGCAGCACGGACGCCGCGCCCGGGAATGCCGCGAGGCCCTCGTGTTCGACGGAGGCGAGCAGGGCGGTCAGGCCGCGCACGTGGTGGCGGAAGGTGCCGGGGGCGGCGGTGCGGGCGCGGGCGTGCTGCCCGGCGAGGGCCTGTTCGGGGCGGACGGCGAGCAGCACCACGTGCAGTTCGCGTCCGCCCCGGCGGGCCCAGTGCGCGAGGGCGCGGCGCATCCAGCGGCGGCTGCCGCAGTCGTGCACCAGCAGCGGCCCGGGACGGCGCAGCGCGGCGCGGATGCGCAGCAGGTGCAGGGTGCGCACGACGGGCCGGTAGAGGGGGTAGGGGACGCGGGCGGGCACGGCGGCCTGGGCGGCGAGGCGGCTGGTGCGCGGATCGAGGACGGGGGCGCGGCCGTCCCAGCGGTGCAGCAGGGTGCTCTTGCCGCTGCCGGGGAGTCCGGCGACCACCACGGCGGCGTGGGGCCCGTAGCGGACGGTCAGCGGCGGGCCGTCCTGTCCGCGCAGGTCGTGGACGCCGCGCGGGGCGAGCTGCATCGGGGGGCCTCCATGCGTCGAACCGTCCCGCCGGGGTGCCGGGCGGGACGGTTCGGCAGCATAGCGGTCAGCCCTCGGTGATCCGGATGGCGCCGGAGGGGCAGGCCGCGGCGGCGTCCTCGACGGCGGAGCGCAGGTCGGCGCCCGGGCGGGCGTCGAGCAGCAGGACGATGCCGTCCTCCTCGCGCTGGTCGAACACCTCGGGGGCGTGGCGGACGCACTGTCCGGCGCCGCAGCAGCGGTCCTGGTCGACGTGGATGGTCACGGTTCCTTCTTTCACGGGGCCGCCGGCGGTGGTCGGCGGGGTGGCGGTCACCAGGCGACCTGGAGTTCGTGGACGCCGTAGATCAGCATGTCGTGGCGGAAGGGGACGTCCTCGAAGGGCACGGCGAGCCGCAGGTCGGGCAGGCGGCGCAGCAGGGTCTCCAGGGCGATCTCCAGTTCGAGGCGGGCGAGCGGCTGGCCGAGGCACTGGTGGACGCCGAAGCCGAAGGCGAGGTGGTGGCGGGTGTCGCGGGTGAGGTCGAGGGCGGCGGCGTCGGGGTAGCGCTCGTCGTCCCAGTTGGCGGCGTTGATCTGGAGGACGACGCCTTCGCCGGCCTTGATCGTGGTGCCGCCGATCTCGACGTCCTCGACGGCGACCCGGACCAGGCCGGTCTGCACGATGGAGAGGTAGCGCAGGAGTTCCTCGACGGCGGCGGGCACGGCCTCGGGGTGGGCGCGCAGGTGGGCGAGCTGGTCGGGGTTGCGCAGCAGGGCGAGGACGGACAGCGCGGTCATGTTGGCGGTGGTCTCGTGGCCGGCGATCAGCAGCAGCCGGCCCATCGCGCCGATGTCCTCGATCTCGAGTTCGCCGCGCTCGACGAGGCGGCTGAGGATGCCGTCGTCGGGGTTGTCGCGCTTGGCGGCGGTGAGGGTGTCGATGTATTCGGTGAGGCGGTCGCTGGCGGCTATCACCTCCTCGGTGCTGGAGCCGCGGTGCAGCAGGGTGCGGCTGCACTCCTGGAAGAAGTCGTGGTCCTGGTAGGGGACGCCGAGCAGCAGGCAGATCACCAGCGAGGGCAGCGGCAGCGCGAACTCCTCGACCAGGTCGGCCTGGTGGCGTCCGTCGGTCATCCGGTCGATCAGTTCGTCGGTGATCCGCTGGATCTCGGGGCGCAGGGTGGCGGTGCGGCGCATCGTGAAGTCGCCGGTGAGCATGCGGCGCTGCCGGCCGTGCTCGGGGTCGTCGAGCCGGATGAAGGTGGGCCTGAAGTTGACGAACTGGCGGCCGGCCTCGGTGACGAACGGGAAGCCGGGGTTGGCCGGGTCGGAGCTGAAGCGGTTGTCGGCGAGGGCGGCGCGGACGTCCTCGTGCCGGGTGAGCAGCCAGGCCGGGGTGCCGTCGTAGAGGGCGACGCGGCTGATCGGCTCGTCGCTGCGGGCCTGCTGGTAGGCGGGCGGCGGGGCGAAGGGGCAGGTTCCGCGCGGGGCGGGGTGGGTGGTGGGAGAGGTTTCGGCGGCGGTGGCCATCTGGTGCTCCCTTCCCGGAGCTGGGCCGGCGGTGGCGTCGGCGGGGGGCCTGCGACTGCGCGCGACCCGGGCAGTTGAGTGCCTCGGGCAACTAACTCAACGTCACGCTAACTCGCGGTCCGTGGCGGCGGAAAGGGTGATCGGGGCCGTACCGGCATTCTGTCCGGAATCCGGCGACGCGGGTGCGCCCGGCCGGAGGCCGGCACCCCTGCCGACCAGGCGTGTCCATGCCGGTCAGTGCGGACAGATCATCCTTGCGGCCGATCGAGAACGGGCCACGGCCTCACACCCACAGCGCCTGGGCGACCGCCCACCCCGTGAACGCCGCCCCGAGCCCGGCGACCACGCTGCCCGCCGCGTTCATCACCGCGTACAGCCGGGCCCCGCTCTCGGCCAGCCGCAGCGTCTCGTACGAGAAGGTGGAGTAGGTGGTCAGCGCCCCGCAGAAGCCGGTGCCGAGCAGCAGTTGGAGCTGCGAGCCGGCCGCGCCGGCGGCGACCGCGCCGGTCAGCAGGCCCAGCACCAGGGAGCCGCAGACGTTGACGGCGAACGTCCCCCACGGGAAGACGGTGTCGTGCCGGGCCTGCACCGCCCGGTCGGTCAGGTAGCGCAGGGGGGCGCCGACGGCCGCGCCGACGATCACCAGCAGCCAGTTCACTCCGCCTCCCCCGGGGCGTCGGCGGGCCGCAGCACCTCGCACGCGTCGAGGGTCACCAGGCAGCGCTCCAGCAGCTCGTCCAGCTGCGGCAGGAAGGCCCGGATCCGCTCCTCGCGGTCGACGATCACGATCGCCACCGGCAGGTCGTCGCCGAGCGACAGCAGCCGGGTGGTGTGCACCAGCGCGGAGCCGCCGAAGCCCTCGATGCCGCGGAAGACGCTGGCGCCGGCCAGTGCGGCGGCGTGCGCGCGGTGCACGATCTCGGCGTACAGCGGGCGGTGGCGCCAGCGCTCGTCCTCGCCGGTGAACACCGTCAGGCGCAGCGCGGGTTCGGTCCGTACCGTCATCGGGTCCTCCGTCCGATCGCGCGGCGGGCGATCGCCGCGCCGGCCCAGACCGCGAGCAGCGCGGCGAGCAGGGTGGCGGCCAGGTAGCCGAGGGCCGCCCCGGCCCGGCCGGCCAGCATCAGGCGCTGGACGTCGACCGCGTAGGTGGAGAAGGTGGTGAATCCGCCGAGCACGCCGGTGCCGAAGAACGGCCGCACCAGGCGGTGGGCGCGCCAGGCCTCGGTGAGCACCGTCAGGAACGCGCCGATCACGGCGCAGCCCGCCACGTTGATCAGCAGGGTCGGCCAGGGGAAGCCGTCCGGGGGCGTCGGCCAGGCCAGCGCGATCGCGTACCGGGCGCACGCGCCGAGCACGCCGCCGACGGCCACCACGCCGATCACGGAGGCCAGTTCGCGGTCCGGTCCGGGCCGTTTCGGGCGGGGTTCGAGGTCGGGGTCGACGGGGTCGGCCGCCGTCGGCTGCGGGCTCTCCACGGGTACACGTCTCCTACTCGCACGGCGCCCGGGAGCGCCGGGCGCGCCACTCGTACAAGCAGGGACCGTTGGCGGCGCCTTCGCCGCGGTTCTGGTCCGGCGGGCCCCACCGCCGTCGGGCGCCCCGGGGGCGCCGCTTCGGCCACTCTACCGGTCGGCGAAGTCGCCGGCCGGGGCGGGGACGGCCGGCAGGGTGGCGCGGGCGTGCGCCAGGGCCTCCGGCGCCTCGGTGAACAGCCGCCCCTCGGCGCGCAGTTCGTCGAGCACGCCGAGCGCGTCCAGCGGCCGGCGGTGTTCGGGGCGCAGCCCGGAGATCAGCACCCGGGTGCCGCGCCGGTGCAGGTCGGCGAGCGCCTCGCCGAGGACAGTGGCGCCGCTGGCGTCGATCGCGCCGACCCGCGACATCCGCAGCACCACCACCTCGGCCCGGTCGGCGGCCGTCAGCTCCTGGCGCAGCCGGTGCGCGGCGGCGAACAGCAGCGGGCCGTGCAGCCGGTAGACGGCTATCCGGCCGCCGGCGTGGTCGTGCTCGATGCCGGGCATCCGCTCCAGCCGGGCGGCCCGGGCGACGGCGCGCAGCGCCAGGACGGCGGACAGCAGCAGGCCGACCGCGACGGCGGTGACCAGGTCGAAGGCGAGGGTGGCGGCGGCGGTCGCCACCAGCACGGCGGCCTCGCCGCGGCCGGTGCGGGCCAGTGCGCGCAGCGCCCCGGCCTGCACCATCCGCACGGCGGTGGCGATCAGCACGCCGGCCAGCGCGGCCAGCGGGATGTCGGCGACCAGCGGCGCGGCGGCGAACACCACCACGGCGAGCACCGCGGCGTGCACCAGCGCGGCCAGCCGGGAGACGGCGCCGCTGCGCACGTTGACGGCGGTGCGGGCGATCGCGCCGGTCGCGGCGACGCCGCCGAACAGCGGGGCGACCAGGTTGGCCAGGCCCTGTCCGAACAGCTCCCGGTCGCTGTCGTGGCGTTCGCCGCCGCGGCCGGCGTCGCCCGCCACCATCGCGTCGGCGGCGGTCGCCGACATCAGCGACTCCAGCGCGCCGAGCGCGGCCACGGCCAGCGCGGACGGCAGCAGGGCGGGCACGGCGGACAGGTCGAGGAAGCCGAGCGAGGGGCTGGGCAGCCCGGCCGGCAGGTGGCCGATGACGTCGACCGGCAGGTCGACGGCCTTGGCCAGCACGGTGGCGGCGACCACGGCGATCAGCGAGAACGGCACGCCGGGGCGCAGCCGCCCGCCGATCAGCATCAGTGCGGCGACGCCGGCGGCGAGCAGCACGGCCGCCCAGTGCGGGGAGGCGGCGAACGCGGAGACGGCGCGGGCGGCGACCGCGGCCGGGTTCTCGCCGTCGGGTTTGGCCACGCCGAGCGCGCCGGGCACCTGCTGGAGGGCGATCACGCCGGCGATGCCGACGGTGAAGCCCTCGATCACCGGGACGGGCACGTACGCCATCCACCGTCCGGCCCCGGCGAGCGCCAGCAGCACCAGCAGCAGGCCGGCCAGCAGGCCGACGGTGAGCACGCCGGCGGTTCCGTAGCGGGCGACGATCGGCACCAGGACGACGGTCATCGCGCCGGTGGGGCCGGTGACCTGGAGTCCGGAGCCGCCGAACACGGCGGCGATCGCGCCCGCGATCACGGCGGTGGCCAGGCCGGCCGCCGCGCCCGCGCCGGAGGAGACGCCGAAGCCCAGGGCGAGCGGCAGCGCCACGATGGCGACCGTCAGCCCGGCGACCAGGTCGCGGCGCGGGTCGCGCGCCATGGTGGCCAGCACCCGGCGGTTGGGCAGCACCGCCCGCAACCGCCGGCCGAGCACTCCCGCGCCGTTCACGCCGCCGCGCCGCGGCGGATCGTGGCGAGCGGAGCGTGGATCTCCGCCTGGGCCTGGCTCTGCGACGCGGGCACGGTGTTCAGCTCTCTTTCTGGGGTTCCGGCTCTGTGCCGGACCGGGAGGGGACGGCGATGCCGTGCTGCTCGGCGATCCGCAGCAGCCCGGCGATCCGGCCGGCGTGGGCCTGCGCGCCGTGGTCGTCCCCGGCGTCCTGGGCCTCGCGCAACGCCCTTTCGGCAAGGGCGAGTTGCTCGCGGAGCTCCTCCTCGAACACCTCGGTCACGTTCGTCCCCCTTCCGTGTCGGCGCACAGGCGCCCGGGCACGACGGACCGGCCGGGCACCCGATCAGAATGTATCGACTTGAAGAATTTCGCAAGTCGCCATTTCTGCATGTCCGGGGCGCACCGGGGCGCGCGGCACCGCCGCCGGGGCGGGGCGCGGGAAGTGACGGAGGGTCAGCCGTTGTCGGCGGCGCGCAGGTCGGCGAGCAGGCCGGCCTGGTCGGTGATCAGCGAGCCGAGGATGGAGCGGGCGACCCGCAGCAGGTCGGCGACCTCGCCGCTGGCCAGCGAGTACACCACCGTGGAGCCCTCGCGGCGGGCGTGCACCAGCTTGGCGCGGCGCAGCACGGCCAGTTGCTGGGAGAGGTTGGCCGGCTCCACGCCGACCTCGGGCAGCATCTCGGCCACCGCGTGGTCGCGGCCGCTGAGCAGTTCCAGCACCCGGATCCGCACGGGGTGGCCGAGGGTTTTGAAGAACTCCGCCTTCAGCTGGTACAGCGGGACGCTGGCCACCGGAAGCGACTGCGGGTTCTCGGCGTTCACGTGGTCGTCACCGTCTCGTTCGGGGCCAGGAGGGCACGGGGGCGTCGCGCCGACCCTAACAATCACGCGTGCCCCCCGGCGCGGGCCGGGGGGCACGGCGGGGCGGCGTCAGGCCTTCTTGACCACGCTGGACTTGAGCTGCATGGCGCCGAACCCGTCGATCCGGCAGTCGATGTCGTGGCCGTCCACGCCGTCCACCAGGCGGATGTTACGGACCTTGGTGCCGGCCTTGATGCCGGAGGCGCTGCCCTTCACCTTCAGGGCCTTGACCACGGTGACGGTGTCGCCGTCGGCCAGCACGTTGCCGACGGCGTCCCGGATCTCCCGCTCCCCCGCCGGCTGCGCCGCGGCGTCCTCGGCGGGGGCCCACTCGTGGCCGCACTCGGGGCAGACCATCAGGGCGTCGAGCTCGTAGGTGTACTGGCCGGCGCAGTTGGGGCAGGGGGGAAGGTTGTCGCTCATTTCGCCAGGATATCGGCCGCGGAAGCGTCGATCGCACGGGCGGACGGCCCGGGGCGGCGGTAGGCCCCGGCCCGGGCGGCGGCCTCGGCGGCGGCGGCGGCCCGGTCGGCGGCGGCCTCGTCCAGCGGCTCGGAGGTGGTGAGCATCCGGTAGTAGAGCGGCGCGGAGACGGCGCGGACGACCTCCTCGGGGTCGGTGCCGGCGGGCAGTTCGCCGCGTTCGACGGCCTCGCTCACGCAGGGGGCCCACTCCGCCACCCGGACCCGGTAGAAGTGCCGGACCGCCTCGGCGGCGGCCGCGTCGCCCTCGGCGGCGACCAGCACGGCCCGGAACAGGGCGCCCTGCCGGGGGTCGGCCAGGGTACTGCGGACCAGCCGGGCGTTGGCGCGCAGGTCGCCGTGCAGCGATCCGGTGCGGGCGCGCGGCAGCGACTGCTCGGCCATGGCGGTGAGCAGGTCGGCGAGCAGCGCGCCGACGGTGCCCCAGCGCCGGTAGACGGTGGTGCGGCCGACCTCGGCGCGCCGGGCGACGTCGCCGAGATCGAGCCCGGCGAAGCCGACCTCGACGAGCGCATCCTCGGCGGCGCGCAGCACGGCGGCGCGGACGCGGGCGGTGCGGCCGCCGGGGCGGCGCATGTCGGACGGGGCGGGCTCGGCAGGCCGGGCGGGCGAGTCGGACGGGGCCGGCGAGTCGGGCCGGGCAGGCGAGTCGGACGGGTCGGGCGGGGCCATTAACGGGACTCCTGTTCCATTAGCGGGCCGGAACGTGTTACGGTCCTCCCATCTTAACGGCACCACAGTCCCGTTAGCGAAGGAGTGTTCGCCATGGAGTACCGCCGCCTCGGCACGTCCGGCCTCGTCGTCCCCGCCCTGTCCCTGGGCACCGGCACCTTCGGCGGCAACGGCCCGCTGTTCGGCAACTGGGGCACCACCGACGCCAAGGAGGCCCGCCGCCTGCTCGACATCGCGATCGACGCGGGCCTGACCATGTTCGACTCCGCCGACGTCTACTCCGACGGCGCCTCGGAGGAGGTCCTCGGCCAGGCGATCAGGGGCCGCCGCGACCGGGTGCTGATCTCCACCAAGGCCGGACTGCCCACCGGCGAGGGCCCGTTGGACGCGGGCACCTCCCGGATCCGGCTCACCACCGCCGTGGACGCCGCGCTGCGCCGGCTCGGCACCGACCACATCGACCTGTTCCAGCTGCACGCCTTCGACGCCGGCACGCCGGTCGAGGAGGTGCTCGCCGCCCTGGACGACCTGGTGCGCGCCGGGAAGATCCGCTACACCGGGGTCTCCAACTTCGCGGGCTGGGAGCTGATGAAGTCGCTGGCCGCCGCCGACCGGCACGGCCGCCCCCGCTACGTCGCGCACCAGGTCTACTACTCCCTGGTCGGCCGGGACTACGAGTGGGAGCTGATGCCGCTCGGCCGCGACCAGGGCGTCGGCGCGCTGGTGTGGAGCCCGCTCGGCTGGGGCCGGCTGACCGGCCGGATCCGCCGCGGCGCCCCGCTCCCGGCCGACAGCCGCCTGCACGCCACCGCGGACTACGGCCCGCCGATCGACCAGGAGCTGCTGTACGACGTGGTGGACGTGCTGCTCGCGATCGCCGAGGAGACCGGCCGCACCGTCCCGCAGGTGGCGATCAACTGGCTGCTGCGCCGGCCCACCGTCTCCTCGGTGATCATCGGCGCCCGCAACGAGGAGCAGCTGCGGCAGAACCTCGGCGCGGTGGGCTGGGAGCTGACGCCGGAGCAGGTGGCCCGGCTGGACGCGGCGAGCACCCGCACCGCGCCGTACCCGTACTACCCCTACCGCCGCCAGGAGGGCTTCGCCCGACTCAACCCGCCGATGGCGGGCTGAGGTTCGACGGGAGAGCCGGGCCGGGCGCGGATCAGCCCGCGGCGCTCCGCCGGTCGGCGGGCCGGGGGACGAGCCCGGCCGGCCCGGCCCTCCCCGCCCGCTTCGGGGCGTCCGCGTCGGCCGCCCCCGACGCGCGCTCGGACACCCGCTCGGACGCCCGCTCGGGCGGCGTGGGAGCGGCCGGCGGGTCCGGCAGGTCGTCGTCCGGCGGCGGGAAGCTGATTCCGGCCAGTTCGTCACGGAGCAGGTAGCCCGCATGCAGCCGGTTTCGTGCGCCGATCCGGCGCATGATCTCGGAGATGTGCCGCTGGCAGGTGCGCACGGACATCCCGAGGCGCTTGGCGATCAGCTTCTCCTCGTAGCCCTGCACCAGCATCCGGACGATGGAGGACTTGACGTCGTTGGAGGTCTGGCGGACGCGCTGGCGCTGCTGCACGGTGGGGAACTCGTCGGCGGCCACCCAGGCGCGTTCGAAGGCCGCGACCGCGAACCCGATCATGCTCGGGTCCTGCACCAGGGCGGCGCCGAGCGGCTCGTCGTGGAGCTCGATCAGGGCGGTGGCGCGGTCGAACACGATGACCCGGACGAAGGCGTCGCTGACGGTGCGGACCTCGGCCCCGAGCGCGGTGACCTTGCGGACGTACTCGACGGTGGCCTGGTCGTACTGGGCGGTGTGCTGGTAGAGAGTACGCATGCGCACGCCCCGTGCGAGCAGGGCCTCGGTGCGGTTGAGCGATTCGTTGAGCACCTCCTCGTTGCGGGCGCCGCCGGGCTGCGAGGCGAGCACCTCGGTGGTGCTGCGGGCGGCGAGTTCGGTGATGGTGCGGCGCACCGACGCCAAATCGGTGAGGCGTTCCACCTGCTGTCCGGCGACCCGTCCGAGGGTGCTGGACTCGTAGACCGGCAGCAGCGCCGCCAAGGTGCTGTGCATCTCCTGGAGTTCGCGGTGGTGGCGGACCAGGTCGCGGACGGCGGGCGCGAGCGCCTCCAGACCCGCCCGGGCGGGGGTGTCGGCGTGCAGGCGCCCGTCGGGGCCCTGCCGGACGACGCGCACTTCCAACAGGTGCCGAACGGCTGCGTCGAGCTCCGCGTGCTCTGCGGCGAGGGCCGCGTGGAGGGCCGCCGGGGTGGCCGGGCCGTGGTCGGCGAGGTGGCGGTACACCTCGGCGCCGATGGTGCGGGCCACGGACGGATCGAGCTGCGTACTGGTTTTCACATGATCCTCACTTGTCGCCCGTCGTCTTCCTGCATGGCGAGAATACGAGCCCCTCGGGACAGACCACCGAGATTTTTGATCATGCACAGTAATTCCTGAGCGGCGATGACCGATTGCCGCCCGGATTTGACGGGTTATCACCATGTCCACGCGTTCTTTCGTCCGCGACCTCGGCTGGGGCTGACCGCCGACGGCCCGACCGTACGAACCCACGCCCTCGAACGGAGCAGGTCAGTTGTCCAGCGCACCGCACCCCGTTTCACCCGACCGGCGTTCCCCGCACGAGCTGCCCCTGCTGGCGGTCGTCTACGACCTGGGGGCGGTGGGGCCGGCCGAGATCGTCGCCGCCGCCCGCGGCCTGTGCCGGGTCGTCCTGCTGTGCGACCCCGCCCGCCCGCACGTCGCCGAGATCCTGCCCGAACTGCGCAGGTTCGCCGAGGTGTTGGAGACCGGAGCCGACCCCGGGCAGAGCGCCCGCCGGCTGGCGGAGCTGAGGCCGGACGGCATCACCACGTTCAGCGAGTACGCGATCCACGCCACCTCGGAGCTGGCCGCCCGGCTCGGCCTGCCCTTCCACGACGGCCCGACCGCGGGCCGGCTCACCGACAAGTACCTGCAGCGGCGGGCGCTGGCGGCGGCCGACGTGGACGGCGTGCGGTGCGTCGCCGTCCGGCAGCGGGCGGAGATCGACCGGGCGCTGGCCGAGGTCGGCGCACCCGCCGTGGTCAAGCCGCGGCGCGGCGCGGGCAGCCGGGCCACCCACCGCGTCGACACGCCCGCCGAACTGGCCGAGCTGCTCGGCGCGTTGACCGCCGACGGCGACGAGGAGTACGTCGTCGAGGAGCTGCTGGTCGGCGACCCGGCGGCGGCCGGCCCCGAGTGGGGCGACTACGTCTCGGTGGAGTCGCTGGTCCGCGACGGCGAGGTCCGGCACGTCTGCGTCACCGGCAAGTTCCCGCTCGCCGAACCGTTCCGCGAGGTCGGCCAGTTCCTGCCCGGCGTGCTCCCGGCCGAGCTGGCCGAGCGCTGCACCGGACTCACCGAGCGGGCCCTGCACGCCCTCGGCGTCACCGTCGGCGTCACCCACACCGAACTGAAGCTCACCGACCGCGGCCCGCGCGTCATCGAGGTCAACGGCCGGATCGGCGGCTACGTCAACGACGTGCTGAACCGCTCGGCCGGCTACAGCCTGCTGGCCGCCGCGCTGCGCACCGCGCTCGGCCTGCCGCTGCCCGACGCCGGACCGGCGTTCCGTCAGATCGCCTTCCGCCGCTACCTGGTGGCGCCCGCCGACGCCCGCGAGGTCGTCGCCCTGGACGGCGCGGAGGCGATCGGCGCCGTCCCCGGCGTCCAGTACGTCGAGTGGCGGGCCGCCCCCGGCAGCACGCTGGACTGGCGCGACGGCACCCAGGGCTGTCTCGGCGTGGTCTACGGCATCGCCCGCGACCACGACGCCCTGCGGCACGCCGTCGCCGAGATCGACCGCCTCTTCACGCCCGTGTTCGCCCACTGAGCGAGCGCCTCGCCACGCCCGCGTCCGCCCACTGAGCGCCCCCCGACCGGGCCTTCCACCACCCCTGACCCCCCGTCCGCCGCGGGCCACCACCTCCCGGCCCGCGACGCGGCTCCCGCACGCCCTCCTCCGCTCCACCGGCACCGCCCGACCGCCCCCGACCGGGGCCGCCGGGCGGAGCGCCGCCGCGCATCCCCTGGCACCAGACCGGCCCCACCGTGTCCGTCACACCACTGAAGGAGCGCACGTCCGTGGACCGCCATCCCGTCGGCACACCCGCCGACCCACCCCGTTCCCGAACGGTCGAACGACCCGAACAGCCGCTCGACCTGCCCGGCGCCCGGCCCTGCACGGGCCGCTGCGACCTGCGGCACACCACCGTCCGCCTGCCGCACACCGGCGGCGACCCGCTCGCCGCCCTGCTGCTGGTGCTGCGCAAGTACACCGGCGCGGAGCTGATCCCGCTCGGCCGCCTGGACGAGGCCGGCCGGCCGCTGCCCGCCGTCGAGGCGGACATCGACCCGGCCGCCGACCTCGCCGCGTTCACCGCCCGCGCCGCCGAGGCGCTGCGCACCGCCGCCGGCGGCACCCGCCCGCAGAGCGTGCTGCTCGCCGACACCCCGCAGGCCGTCGCCGCGCACCTCGCCGCCGAGGGCGACCCGGCACCGTTCGACCTGGCCGTCTGCGCCGCCGCGGACGGCGCGGAGCTGCGCCTCGACGTCTGGGTGCACGCCGACGCCGTCGACCCGGCCCTCGCCGAGTCGCTGCCCCGGCACCTCGCCCTGGTCCTGGAGGCGCTCGCCGAGCGGCCCGGGCAGCGGGTCGCCGACACCGGCATCGCCAGTGCGCAGGAGCGCGACTTCGTGCTGAACGAGGTCAACGCCACCGCCGCCGACTACCCGCGCGACGCCTCGCTGCACCAGCTGTTCGCCGAGCAGACCGCCGCCCACCCGGAGCGCACCGCGCTGGTCGGCCCGGACGGCGAGGTGCTCGACTACGCCGAACTCGACCGGCGCTCGGCCCGGTTGGCCGAGCGGCTGCGCGCCGCCGGCATCGCCCCCGGCAGCCGGGTCGCGCTGCGCGCCGAGCGCACCACCGCGATGGTGGTCGCCACCCTCGCGGTGCTGCGGGCCGGCGCGGCCTACCTGCCGATCGACCCGGGCTACCCGGAGGACCGGGTCGCCTTCACGGTCGCCGACAGCGGCGCGGTGCTGATGCTGACCGCCGACCCCGACCGCCCGGCCCCGCTGCCGACGATGTCCTGGGACACCGCCGACGGCGACCCGACCGGACCCGACACCCCGGCCGCCGCCGGGGAGACCGCGTACGTGATGTACACCTCCGGCACCACCGGCCGGCCCAAGGGCGTGCCGATCAGCCACCGCAACGTGGTGCGCCTGGTGCGCGGCAGCGACTTCGCCGAACTCGGCCCGGACACCCGGGTGCTGCAGACCGGCGCGCCGGTCTTCGACGCCGCCACGCTGGAGATCTGGGGCCCGCTGCTGAACGGCGGCGCCCTGCACCTGGTCGACGACGCGGTGATCCTGGACGCCCGGGCGCTCGGCCGGGCGGTGCGCGAACGCGGCATCACCACCATGTGGCTGACCGCCGCCCTGTTCAACCAGCTGGTCGACCAGGACCCGGCGCTGCTCACCGGCCTGCGCGAACTGCTGGTCGGCGGCGACGCGCTGTCCGTCCCGCACATCGACAAGCTGCTCGCCGCCTGCCCCGGCCTCAAGGTCACCAACGGCTACGGGCCGACCGAGAACACCACCTTCTCCACCACCCACCCCGTCGCCCGCCCGCTCGGCGAGCGCATCCCGATCGGCCGCCCGATCGCCAACTCCACGGCGTACGTGGTCGATCCGGACGGCGCCCTGCAGGCCGTCGGCGTCCCCGGCGAGCTGCTGGTCGGCGGCGACGGCCTGACCGCCGGCTACCTCGGCCGGCCCGACCTGGACGAGCGGGCCTTCGTGCCCGACCCGTTCGGCGGCGGCGGGCGGCTGTACCGCACCGGCGACCGGGTGCGGCTGCTGCCGGAGGGCGCGCTGGAGTTCCTCGGCCGCGTCGACCACCAGGTCAAGATCCGCGGCTTCCGGGTCGAACCCGCCGAGGTCGCCCAGCAGTTGATGCACGAGCCCGGCGTGCGCGAGGCCGTGGTGGTGGCCCGGCAGTACCCGGAGACCGGCGAGAAGTACCTGTGCGGCTACGTCGCGGCGGACGCCGCCGTCGACCCGGCCGCGCTGCGCACCGCCCTGGCCGCCCGGCTGCCCGAGCACCTGGTGCCGGCCCGGATCGTCCGGCTGGACGCGCTGCCGCTCACCCGCAACGGCAAGGTCGACCGGGCGGCGCTGCCGCTGCCCGAGGCCGCCGCGCCCGACCCCGAGGGCCACGCCGCCCCGCGCGACGACCTGGAGCGCTTCCTGTGCGAGCAGTGGCAGCAGGTGCTCGGCCGTGAACTCGTCGGCCTGGACGACGACTTCTTCGACCTGGGGGCGAGCTCGCTGACCGCCGCGATGCTCGCGGGGGCGATCCAGCGGGAGTACGCCGTCGACTTCTCGGGCGTGCTGATCCTCACCCACCCCACCGTCCGCGAGGTCGCCGAGCTGCTGCGCACGATGCGCACCGGGGCCGACGGCGGGCCGCAGGAGCTGCCGACCGCGCCCGAGCTGCCCGACCACCCCGTCACCCCGCAGCAGAAGCGGCTCTACGTCGAGCAGTTGAAGGACCCCTCGACCACCCAGTACCACGTGCCGCTGGTGGTCGACCTGCCCGCCGGGCAGGTCCGGGCGGACGCCCTGGAGGCCGCGTTCCGGCAGCTGATCGCCCGTCACGAGGTGCTGCGCACGGCCTTCGTGCACGACGGCGACGAGCCCCGCCAGCGGGTGCTCGCCGACGTGCCGTTCGCGCTGGGGCGCGGCGCGCTGACGGTGCCGGAGCTGCTGCGCCCGTTCGACCTGGCCGAGCCGCCGCTGCTGCGCGCCGCGTTCTTCCGGCACGGCGAGGCGGACCGGCTGCTGGTGGACGTCCACCACATCGTGGCGGACGGCACCTCGGTGGCGGTGCTGGTGGACGAACTGGCCGACCTGTACCGGGGCGTGCCGCTGCCGGAGCCCAAGCACCAGTACCGCGACTACGCGCACTGGTGGCGCCGCAGCGGCGAGGCGCTCGCCGAGCGCGAGCACCGGCCGTACTGGCTGGAGCTGTTCGCCGAGCCGCAGGACGCCGCCGACCTGCCGGTGGACCGGCCCCGGCCCGCCACCCGCGGCACCGCCGGCGACCGGATCGCCTTCGCCCTCGGCCCGCAGCGCACCGCCCGGCTGCGGGAGTTCGCGGCCCGCCGGCGCGTCACCGTCTTCGGCTTCCTGGCCGCCGTGCACGCGCTGTTCCTGTCCTCGGTGACCGGCAGCCACGACGTCACGGCGGGCGTGCCCACCGTCGGCCGGACGGTGCCGGGCACCGAGCGGCTGCCCGGCATGTTCGCCGGCACGGTCTGCCTGCGCAGCCGCTTCGACCCCGAGACCCCGTTCGACGAGCACCTGCGGGCGGTCGCCGACCAGGCGGTGCAGGCCTTCGCGCACCAGGACCAGCCGTTCGACACCCTGGTCGAACTGGTCGCCGGGGAGCGGGACTACAGCCGCAACCCGCTGTTCGACGCGATGCTCGCGTACCAGGGCGGCGGGGTCGGCCCGGGCGACTTCCTCGGCGCACGGCCGAGGTTCGCCGACACCGACACCGACCACACCATGTTCGACCTGAACCTCCAATTCCACGAGGCCGGCGACTCCGTCGAGGCGGTGTGGGCGTACAGCACCGACCTGTTCGACCGCGCCACCGCCGAGGCCTTCGTCCGCCTCCTGCTCGACCTCGTCGACGGCGCGCTGGCCGACCCGCACGCGCCCGTCGGCCGGCTGATCCGCCCCGCGGCGCCCACCGTCGTCGTGTCGGCGCTCGCCTTCGAGTTCGACCTGTGATCCGCGCCCAGGGCGTCCCCGCTCCACATCCCGAGGAGAAGACCATGGCCCAGCACGAGACCTTCGGACAACGCAAGATCATCGCGGCCCAGCGCCCGCTGGCGACCGCCTACTGGAAGGGCCTGATCCGGCCCGGCCGCCACCGCTCCGCCTTCCCGGCCGACCTGCACCACGGCATGCCCGCCGACGCGCCGCGGGTGAGCGCCGACGTCGCGCTCGGCGCGGACGCCACCGCCGTGCTCGACCGGCTGTCGAAGAACAGCCCGGACGCGCTGCACACCCTGCTGACCGCCGGCGTCGCCGCGCTGCTGCACCGCTACGGCGCCGGCGAGGAGCTGACCCTGGCCCAGCCGTACCCGGCGGCCGACGAGGAGCCGCTCGGCGACGCCCTGCCGCTGGACGTCGCGCTGGAGGCGGACACCGACCTGCGCACCGCGCTGTCCCGGGCCCGGGAGGCCGTCCTGGGCGCGCTGGAGCACCGCGACTACCCGCTGGACGTGCTCGCCGTGGAGGCCGGGCTGACCGCCCCGGCCGGCGACAACCCGCTGTTCGACGTGGTGGTCCGGCTGGCCGGCCTGCACGCCGCGGCCCCGGCCGCGGGCGTCCGCTTCGACGTCCGCCGCGAGGAGGACGGCCTGCACCTGGCCGTGGACTGCGACGGCCGCCGCTACGAGGCCGGCACCGCGCTGCGGCTCGGCCGCCACCTGGCGCTGCTGCTGGAGCGCTGGGTCGCCGCGCCGCAGACCGCGCTCGGCGACGTGTCGCTGTTCACCGCCGAGGACGCCGAGCGGCTCGCCGAGGCCAACGACACCGAAGCCGCGTTCGAGGACGGCGTACGCCTGCACGAACTGTTCGAGCGTCAGGTCCGGGCCACCCCGGACGCGCCGGCGGTGGTGCTGGACGGCGAGAGCGTCAGCTACGCCGAGTTCAACGCCCGCGCCAACCGGCTGGCCCGCACCCTGGTCGAGCGGGGCGTCGGCACCGACACCGTCGTCCCGGTGGTCGCCGAGCGCTCGGTGGAGATGCTCACCGCCGTGTACGCGGTCCTCAAGGCCGGCGGCGCCTACCTGCCGGTCGACCCGTCCTACCCGGCCGAGCGGGTGCACTACCTGCTGCGCGACAGCGGCGCCGAGCTCGCCCTGGCCCGCACCGCGCACCTGGGCCTGCTGCCCGAGGGCGCCGCGGTCGTCGACCTCGACGACCCCGCCTCCTACGCGGAGGCCGACGGCGACCTCGACCGCCCGGGCGGCTCCCGCGACCTCGCCTACGTGATCTACACCTCGGGCTCCACCGGCAACCCCAAGGGCGTCGCCGTCGAGCACCGCTCGGCCGTCAACCGGATCGGCTGGATGCAGCGCGCCTACCCGATCGCCCCCGGCGACGTGGTGCTGCAGAAGACCTCGATCTCCTTCGACGTCTCGGTGTGGGAGCTGTTCTGGTGGGGCCAGCGCGGCGCCGCCGTGTGCCTGCTCGCCCCCGGCGGCGAGAAGGACCCGGAGACGATCATCCGCACCATCGAGCGACACCGGGTCTCCACCCTGCACTTCGTGCCGTCGATGCTCGCGGTCTTCCTCGACTACGCGGCGGGCACCGGCGCGACCGGCGCCCTGACCACGCTGCGGCAGGCCTTCGCCAGCGGCGAGGCGCTCCCGCCGCACCTGGCCGCCCGGTTCGCCGAGGTGCTGCCCGACAGCCGGCTGATCAACCTGTACGGCCCGACCGAGGCCACCGTCGACGTCACCCACCACGAGGTGCACGGCCGGCCCCACCGCGTCCCGATCGGCGCGCCGATCGACAACACCCGCCTGCACGTGGTCGACCACCTGCTGCGCCCGCAGCCGATCGGCCTGCCCGGCGAGCTGTGCATCGCCGGCACCGGCCTGGCCCGCGGCTACCTGCACCGGGCGGAGCTGACGGCGGAGAAGTTCGTCGAGCGGCCCTTCGAGGGCGAGGAGCGGGTCTACCGCACCGGCGACCTGGCCCGCTGGCTGCCGGACGGCACCATCGAGTACCTGGGCCGGATCGACAACCAGGTCAAGATCCGCGGTTTCCGGATCGAGCCCGGCGAGATCGAGGAGCAGCTGCGCCGCCACCCGGCCGTCACCGAGGCCGTGGTGGTCCCGCACCGGGGCGCGGACGGGCAGCTCCAGCTGCACGGCTACGCGGTCGCCCCGGCCGACGGCCCCGACGAGCGCGAGCTGAAGGAGCACCTGCGGGCCGCGCTGCCCGAGCACCTGGTGCCGGCCCGGGTGGTACGCCTGGACGCGCTGCCGGTCACCCCGAACGGCAAGCTCGACCGGCGTGCGCTGCCGCTGCCCGCGGACACCTTCGCCGGCCCGGAGTACACCGCGCCCAGCAACGCCACCGAGGAGCGGCTGGCGGAGATCTGGGGCGAGGTGCTGGGCCTGGAGCGGGTCGGCGTGCACAACTCGTTCTTCGCGCTCGGCGGCAACTCGATCCACTTCGTCTCCGTGCTGGCCCGCAGCCGCCGGCACGGGCTGGAGTTCACCTTCCAGGAGTTCTTCCAGCACCCGACGATCGCCGAGCTGGCCGCCCTGCTCGACGACGGCGGCGCCGAACGCACCGGCGAGAGCCAGGAGTTCGCGCCGTTCTCGCTGATCTCCGACGCCGACCGGGCGCTGCTGCCGGCCGACGCCCAGGACGCCTACCCGATGTCGATGCTGCAGGCCGGCCTGATCTTCCAGAGCGAGATCACCCGGGGCACCGCGCAGTACCACGACATCATCAGCTACCTGATCACCAGCCCGTTCGACGCCGAGCTGTTCACCGAGGCGGCGCGGATCCTGGTCGAGCAGGCGCCGATCCTGCGCACCACCTTCCACCTGGTGGGCTTCTCCGAGTCGCTGCAGATCGTCCGCTCCTCGGTGCCGCTGCCGCTGACCATCACCGACCTGCGCGGGCGCACCCCCGACGCGCAGCAGTTCTGGTACGAGCAGTGGGTGAAGGAGGAGCGCAGCCGGCGCTTCCAGTGGGAGGAGCCGGGCCTGATCAGCCTGCACGTGCAGGTGCTGGGCGACAACCTCTACCGCTACAACATCAGCCTGCACAACTCGGCGCTGGACGGCTGGAGCATCAACCTCGTCCACACCCGGCTGTTCGACATCTACTACCGGCTGCGCGACGGCCGCCCGCTGCCCGAGGCGCCCGGCGACCACCTGCGCAACCACGTCGGCCTGGAGCTGCGCGCGCTGAACTCTCCTCAGGCGCGGGCGTTCTGGGCGGGCATGCTGGACGGCGCGCAGAGCACCGCGGTGCCGCGCCCGGCCGTGCCGGACAGCGAGGAGTTCGCGGTCGGCATCCGCCCGGTGCCGATCCCGGCCGAGCTGTCGGCGCGGATCGTGGGCCTGGCCGACCAACTCGGCGTGCCGGTGAAGAACGTGCTGCTCGCCGCCCACCTGCGGGTGCTCGGCCTGCTGGCCGGCCGCACCGACGTGCTCACCGGCTACGAGCACAGCGGGCGGCCCGAGTTGGAGGGCGCCGACCGTTCGATCGGCATGTTCCTCAACACCGTGCCGCTGCGGATCGAGCTGACCGGCGGCAGCTGGGCCGAGCTGATCCGCTCCGTCTACCAGGCGGAGATCGAACTGCTGCCGCACCGCCGCTACCCGATGGCGCGGATGAAGCAGGACGTCGGCGCCCACCAGCCGCTGTTCGAGACGGTCTTCAACTTCACCCACTTCTACCTGCTCAAGGAGCTCAAGCAGCTCCCCGAGTTCGCGCTGCTGGACGTGCAGGTGCAGGCGGAGACCGAGTTCGTGCTGCGCGCCGAGTTCTCCCGGCACTTCTTCGAGGACAACGTGCGGCTCAGCCTGCACCACCACGCCGACGTGCTCAACAGCGAGCAGATCGACCGGATGGGCGGCTACTACCTGACGGTGCTGCGGCTGATGACCTCCGACCCCGACGGCCCGTCCGTCACCCCGGAGCTGGCCCTCGCCGCCGAGGACCGCGACCTGCTGCCCCCGGACGCGCACACCGAGGCCCCCGCGCCGGTGGCCGCGCCGTCCGCCGGCGGGGCGTCGGCCGTCCAGCGCCGGATCGCCGAGGCCTGGTCGCAGGTGCTGGGCGTGCCCGCCTCGCGGATCGGCGCCGGCGACGACTTCTTCGAGCTCGGCGGCAACTCGCTGGCCGCGCTGCGGGTCGGCATGCTGCTCGACGGCACCGTCTCGCTGGTCGACGTGATGCGCTACCCCGTCCTGGGCGACCTGGCGGCCGCCGCCGAGGCCTCCGCCGGGCGCGGCGAGGAGCAGCCCGGCCACCTGCAGCCGCTCACGGTGCCCGACGGCACGCCGGACGCGACGCTGGTGTGCTTCCCGTACGCGGCCGGCAACGCGGCCAACTTCGTGCCGCTGGCCCGTGAACTGGCCGCGCTGGACGGGCGGATCGCGGTGTACGCCGTCGAGCTGCCCGGCCACGACCTGCACCGCACCGACGAGGCGTGCCTGGACGCCGGCGCCACCGGCCGGCTGGTCGCCGAGGAGATCACCCGCCTCGTCGAGGGCCCGGTGCTGCTGTGGGGCCACTGCGGCGGCGCCTCGGTGGCCGTGGAGACCGCCCGGGAGCTGGAGCGCCGCGAGGCGGACCTGCGCCACCTGGTGATCGGCGCCAAGCTGCTCAACCCGGTCGAGGACATCCACGAGGCGATCGGCATCCTGCACGGCATGTCCGACCAGGACATCGTCGACTGGCTGATCGAGCGCACCGGCTACAGCATCGACGACGGCCTGTCGATGGAGCGCGCCCGCGCCATCGCCGCGCTGTTCCGGCACGACGTGGAGAGCAGCCACCGCTACCTGCTGTCGGTGCGCGAGGAGGCCGGCACGCCGCTGCGGGCTCCGCTGACCTTCGTGGTCGCGCAGGACGACCAGACCACCGTCGAGTACCCGCAGTACCACCAGGACTGGAAGCTCGTCGCTCCCGACCTGCGGCTGTGCGAACTCGACGCCGGCGGTCACTACTTCATCCGCACCAGGGCCGCCGACGCGGCCCGGATCGTCAGCGAGGCCTGGCAGCAGGCCGCGTCCGCCCGCTGACCACCCCTCACCGGGGCCGGTGCGGCACTCCCCCGCACCGGCCCCGGGCCGACCGCACCTTTCGAGATGAGAGATCCCCGATGAAGTCCTACCTGTCCGTCCTGCGCCTGCGGGACTACCGGCTCCTGTGGTCGGCCTCCGTACTCAACCTGCTGGGCGACGGCGCCACCTGGACGGCGCTGTCCTGGCTGGCGATCTCCAAGGCCGGCGCGGGCGCGCTCGGCGTGCTGGCGATCTGCTACACCATGCCGGTCATCGTCGGCGGCGCCTTCGTCGGCCCGCTGCTGGACCGCTTCAACCGCAAGTTCGTGCTGGTCGCGGACTCGGTGCTGCGCGGCGTCGTGGTGGCGGGCGTGCCGCTGGTGGCGCTGTTCGGCAGTGTGCCGCTGTGGCAGCTGTACCTGGTGGCGGGCACCTACGGCCTGCTGAAGATCGTGCCGCTGGGCGCGGTGCCGACCATCGTGCCCGAGCTGGTGCCCAAGGAGCAGCTGCAGCCCGCGGCGGCGCTGGAGACGATCGCGTACGGCGCGGCCGGCTTCGCCGGTCCGGCGCTCGGCGGTGTGCTGATCCCGGTGATGGGCGGCGAGGCGGTGCTCGCCCTGGACGCCGTCAGCTACCTGCTGTTCGCGCTGGCGATCTGGGCGATCCGGGCGCCGCTGAAGCGGCCCGAGCCGGCCGCCCCGGCCGCCCCGGCCGTGCCCGGTGCGAAGCAGAAGAGCTCCGGCAACTGGGGCTGGGGCCCGGTGTTCGCGCTGCTCAAGGCGGACAAGGTGCTGCTGAGCATCACCGTCGGCTTCGCGCTGTTCAACTGCGCGATGGGCATGCTGCGCGTCACCAACCCGTGGCTGGCCCACAACGCGCTGCCGGGCGGCGCGGAGACCCTCGGTCTGCTGCTCGCCGCCGCCAACGGCGCGGGCCTGATCGGCTCGCTGATCGCCGGTGCGCTCAAGCCGTCCGACAAGCAGATGGGCCGGATCGGCCTGCTGCAGATCTTCGCGGGCGCCTCGCTGGGCCTGCTGCTGATCCTCAACCTGCCGGTGGTGCTGATCGGCCTGGTGCTGTCCGACCTGCTGTCCGCGCCGATGACGGTCTCCTCGCAGGTGGTGCGGATGGTCCGCATCCCGGCCGAGGTCCGGGGCCGGACGATGACGTTCATGCGCACCCTGATGAACAGCACCAGCCCGGCGGGCGCCGCGCTGGCGGCCGCGCTGCTGGCGAGCAACATCTACCGCCCGACCGTGGTGATCATGACGCTGGTGGCCGCCGTCCCCGGTGTGTTCATGTGGCTGGCCTACCGGAAGACCTCGTTCTCCGAGGAGTTGGGCCTGAACAAGCCCGCCGAGCCGGCCGAGCCCGCCGACGCCTCGCCCGAGCCCGGTGCCGAGCCGACCGCCGCCGCCCCCGCCCCGGCGCGCTGAGAGGACGTCCGTCATGCCCAAACTGCTGCTGGTCGGGGTCGGCGAACTCGGCCTGCCCTACCTGATCGCCGCCAAGCGGCTCAAGGCCTCGGTCGGCCTGGTGGAGACACCGGCCCGGGCGGCCCTGCTGCGTGATCTGGTCGACGAGGTGTTCCCGGTCGCCGGGACGGCGGAGGAGCAGTGGTCGGGGGCCGCCCTCGGCGCCGCCGCCCGCTGGTCCCCGGACGGGGTGCTGGCGCTCGGCGAGCCGCAGGTGCTGGCCGCGGCGCTCACCGCGCAGCGGCACGGCCTGCCCGGGCCGTCGCTGCACGCGGCGGTGGTCTCCCGCAACAAGGCGCTCCAGCGGGCGGTGTTCGCGGCGGCGGGCCTCCCGCAGCCCGAGTCCACCGTCGCCGACCGGCTGGGCGAGGCGGCCGAGTGGGCCGCCGAGCGGCTGCCCGTGGTGGTCAAGCCGCTGTCCTCGTCCGGCAGTTCGGGCGTGGAGCTGGTCGCGGACGCCGCCGCCTGGGCGGACGCGGTGGGCCGGCGCGGCGGCGAGGGCCGGCTGCTGGTCGAATCGGCCGTCAGCGGGCCCGAGTTCAGCTGGGAGGGCCTGGTGCGGGACGGGCAGGTGCTGCTCGGCAACGTCACCGAGAAGGAGACCGGCCCCGCGCCGTACTTCGTCGAGGCGGCGCACCGGGTCGGCACCGCCGCGCCCGCCGTGGTGGCGGCCGGCCAGCAGTTGGGCCGCCGGGTCGTCGAGGCGCTCGGCATGCGCACCGGCATCGTCCACCTGGAGTTCCGGCTCACCGCCGACGGCCCCGCCATCATCGAGGTCGCCGTCCGCACCCCCGGCGACTCGATCATGGACGCGGTCGGGCTGGTGCACGGCCTGGACCTGTACGAGGCCGTGGTCCGCCTGGCCCTCGGCCTGCCCACCGCGGCGGTCGAGCGGGCCCGTCCGGTCCGGTGCAGCGCGAGCCTGTTCCCGGCCGCGGCGCCCGGCCGGGTGGTGGCCGTGCACGGCGCGGCGGACCTGCGCGGCCGGGAGGGCGTGGCCCGGGTGCACGTGGGCGTGCGGCCCGGCGACACGGTCGGGCCGGTCCGGTGCTCGGCCGACCGCCCCGCCGCCGTCCTGGTGGAGGCCGCCGACCCGGAGTCGCTGGAGAAGGCCGTCGCCGGCGTCCGCGCCACCCTGGTCATCGAGACGGAGCCCGCCTCCTGACGCGCCGTCGGCGGGGGCGGGCGGGGAAAAACACGCCCCCCCACCCCCTATTTTGTACCCCCTGGCCGCCGCGGGGCCGCCCACGCCAGAAAAAA